>CAXTIY010000071.1:0-12012 GCA_964244215.1 uncultured bacterium | reverse complement strand
CCGAAGGGGCGGCCCTCGCGCAACATGCAAGCGTGCGACGCTTCGTGGCGCGCGTGCTCGCAGAACATAACGCCGCGAGTCCGGCAACGTCGACGCGAATCGAACGCGCGCTCATTTTGCCGGATCTACCGGACGGCACTCGCGGAGAGCTAACTGAGAAGGGCTCGCTCAATCAACGGCGCGCTCTCGAATTGCGAGCCGCGTCCGTAAGCGCGCTGTATGCCGTCGAAGCGGGTGCCGAAATCGTTACGCCGTATCGCGACGACGCGACGACGGTATCGGACGCTTCTTCGCGCACCGCAACGTCGACGGATTAGTAGAACTCGGTTAGATTAACCGCGTTGCGTAACGGCCGGTCGCTCGCGAGCCGTTGCAAATTATCGCAAAAGAGGTCGACGATGCGCCGATTCTCATGGAGCGACAGCGCGGCCGTATGAGGGCTGAAGATCACGTTCTCCATCTGCCAGAGCGGATTATCCGCGGGCAACGGTTCCGGGTCGAACACGTCGAGCACCGCGCCCGCGAGACGTCGCGTCTGCAGGGCTGCGATCAGTGCCGCATTGTCGACGACCGCACCGCGCCCGACATTCGCGACGATCGCGTGCGCGGGAAGCACGGCGAGCACCCTCGCGCTTACGAGGTTCGCGGTCCGATCGGTTAACGGCAACGTGACGGCGAGTGCGTCGCAGCGCGCCGCTTCGCTCCCAAGCGCCGAGGTTGCGAACGTTTCGTCCGCGAGCGAATGCGTTTCTCCCGTGCGTGTAAATGCGACGACCTGCATGCCGAACGCGCGGGCGCGTACCGCGAGCGCGCAACCGATCTGCCCCATGCCGACGATCCCGATCTGCGAGCCGTCGAGTTCGCCCATGACGAAGTGCTCCCAAAGGCGTTCGTCGCGGACGCGCTGTAAGCGTCGTGCGTCCTTGCGCAGCGACAGCAATCCGTAAAAGACGAACTCCGCGAGCATCGCCGCGTGAACGCCCGCCGCCGATGCGAAGCGGACGCGCTGCAACGTGTCCGCATCCAGAGCCGCTCTTCGAATGTGCGCGCCCATGCCGGCCGAAGTGCCTTGCACGAAGCGCACGCGCGGCCCGCGCGCGAGCGCGTCTTTGAGGCCGGCGCTCGATTCTTCGGGGTAGCCGAAGAGCACGTTCGCCTCCGCGAGCATCGCGTTCCAGCGTGCGGTCCCGGCGGCATCGCGCCCGACCGCGACGCCGCTATGGTCGTTCGGATAGCGTGGCTTCGGCAGTAACGCACCGTCGTACAATACTTCGTCCACGACTTCGAGCGACCGCACACGTTCCGCAAGGGCGGCCTCGAGCGGACTCGAGATCATAACCTTCATCGCTTAAAGAACGTCGACGCCCAGCATGTCGTCGAACGGCGTGATCAGCGGTGGATCGAAGCCGTGCACGTTGCGACTCCATGCGTAACCGCCGCGCCACACGTAGAGGATGATCGTCGGGACGTCGGTGATAATTTGGGCTTGCACCCGGCCGAAGAGCCGTCGCCGCGTCGTCTCGTCGTACGAGCCTTCGACGTCGCGCAACAGAGCGTCGACGCGCGGACTGCAATAGCGCGTGGCGTTCTCACCGTGCGGCGGAATCGATTCGCAGCCGTAGAGCCCGTTGACGTCGGAAACCGCCTCGAGCGTCCGCGGATAGAGCGCGAGTTCGTATTTGCCGCCGTACAGGATGCCGCCGGCGCTGATCTGGGCACGGAAGACGTTGGGCGCGAAGCGACGGCTCTGCACGGTGATTCCGACATCGTGCAGCGCCGAGCGCACGTATTCCATCGTCTGGTCGAGTTCGGCCGTTCCGAGCGGAAATACGGCGTCCATCACGAGCTTCGTGCCGCTTTTGGCGCGCGTACCGTCGGGCTGCAGATGCCAGCCGGCGGCTTCCAGGAGCACGCGGGCGGCCGCCGGATCGAACGGGACCGTTCTATCGTGGTCCGTCGGCGGATCGAGCGGGATCACGACACCGTCGTGCAGCGTCCCGTAGCCGTGCATCACTTTCGCAATTAATTGCTTGCGATCGATTGCGGCACGAATCGCCCGGCGCACGCGCACGTCCAGTACGAGCGGCCGCGTGTTTTCAAAATCGAGATTCGTCGTACGAAAGTTCGGTTCGACCAGCACCTTGAGCGACGGCACGGTTTTGAGTCGTGCCGTGTAACTCGGCGGCATCAGCGGCCACAGATCGACCTCGCCCGTCTGTAACTGATTCACGAGCGTCTCTTGCGAGGTCAAGAGCTTGAAGGTAATGCGGTCGAGCTTCGGCCGGCCGCGCCAATAGTACGGGTTCGCTTCGAGTTCGACTGCGTCGCCATGGCGCCACTGCGTTACACGGAACGGGCCGATGCCCACGGGTTTGCTGTTGTAGGGTGCGGTGTTGATGTCGTGCAGTTTGCCCAAGATGTGTTTGGGCAGAATGCACGGCTCGTTTGCGGCGGTTGCGAAATAGAGCGGCAAGAAGCTGCCGTAGGGCCGCTTGAGGTGGAAGATGACGGTGTAGGGACCGCGTTGTTCCATTCTCGCGATTTGGTCCCAACCCGAGATGCCCTGTTCTTCGTTATTCGCCGGGTTCATAATCGTCTGCACGCTGAACACGACGTCGTCGCCCGTGAACGGCGCGCCGTCGGACCAGCGCACCCCGTGCCGCAGATGCCACGTAATCGTTTTGCCGTCGGCCGAGATACCGCCGTTGCGCTTCGATGGAATAACGGTAACGAGTTCGGGGATGGGATGGGCGTGGCGGTCGTAGCGTGCGAGATACGCTTGCGATAATTCGGAAATATAGCCCGTCACGCCCGAGGGATCGAGATGGATGTTGAGGCTATTGGGATCGCCCTGGCCGTTGGAGATGCGCAGCCAATGCGGATGCGCGGCGGCCGTGGTGCCTTCGCTCGTCTGGTGGGAGCACGCGGCGAGCGAGACGAGCAGCGCGAGTGCTGCCGTGCGGCCGAACGAACGAAGCTTCACGCTTCGAACTCTGCGGCGATCCAGGCGACGGGCGCCGAACCGAATGAAAGCAGGCGATCGTGAAACGCATGCGCCGGTAAGGGCGAGCGCGCGCGTAGCCCCTTGATCGCGGCCGTGCCGGTCCAATACATCAGGCGACTCCCGGGGAAAATCGAATTGCGCGTCGTTTCGGAGACGATTCGCGACGGTGCGAACGCGACGTCCTCGCGATAGAAGCGTTGCATTTCGTCGAGCGACCAAACGCCCGCGTGCAGGCGCACGTCGGCGAGGCAGCAGGCGATATTGCGCAGCGTAAAATACTCGAGTTGCAAACGTTCGAGCGGCGTGTAGAAATCGGAAAGTTCGGCCATGAGATCCTCGGCGTAACAGGCCCAGCCTTCGACGAGCGTTCCGGCGGAAAGCAGCGCGAGGCCGCTCGCGCCGTCGGTTCCCGCGATGCGTGCGAAGCGCGACGCGGCCGCCCGCGCGCGCGCGTTTTGCGTGTGATGGCCGATGCTGCCGTGATGGACGGCGTGCACGAGCTTGATCGTCGCGACGTTCGGCTCGCCGTCCACCCAGTACGTGCTGCCTCGACCGGCCGCGCCCGCCGCGGGCGAGCGGTAGAATAAGAAATAGAGGTCGGCTGCGACGCTGCGCGCCCAGGCGGGTAACGGCGCATAGGTAAGCGCGTAGTCCATCGCCGGCGTGACGAGCCGTCGCGCGGAGTCGTTCGTGCGATCGTTCCAATCGACGAACGTCTCGAGCGTGCGGCCTTCGCTCGGCATAACGTGCGCTAGTTGCGCGAGTTGGTCGCGCCACGAGCTTCCCGGTTCGAGTCGCGCTGCCGACTCTTCGAGTCCCGCGAGCGTTTCCGCGAACGCCGCTGCGGCGCGCCGTTCGAGCTCCGCCGGCGTATCCGCGAAGCCGTGCACGCGTTGCATGAGCGCCGCTAAGTACGGCTCGCCGCAGGCCGGGTCCGCATCTTCGCAGTCGGCGAGAGCCGCCGCGAAACGTTCGGCTGCTTCCGCGGCCGATTCGATTGCGTGTGGCTCGCCGAGCGGTGCCCACGGATGCAGCGGGAGCGAGACGCGCAGCAACCGCACGAGCGCGAGCGCTTCCGTGCGGGCTCGCTCGATCCACGCGTGCGGCAGCGGCCGGCCGGCGAGATGCGCGAGACCGGCGGCGAAGTAATCGGGAATGGCTGCGATGCGCGCACTCAGACTCGAATCGTCTCGTCCTTCATCCGGTCGCAAGAGTAGCGAGATAATTCCGAATGCCGCCTCGCCCGTATACCAAGCCGGGTTGTAGAACCGCGGCCGCTCGGCGAGTTCGGCCCGCGTTTGATCGCAAAACGTCCGCATGAAGCGCGCATCGAGCCGCGCGGCAACGTTTCCCGGAACCTCGACGCATTCGAGCCGATCGGCGAGCGCGTCTAAGAGTGCGCGCTCGTCTACGAGCGCGCTCGATCCGGCCTCCGGTAATCGGCCGTCGTACGCGAACTCGCCCGCAAACGAGGCCGTGACCGGTTGCGTTTGCCAGAAGAGCGCGAGCGCATCGTCCGTGAGATCTTCGAAGGGGTTCACGAATCTGCGGTAGCGGGCTCGGCGAGCGTTACCCAGCGCCGTTCGCGATGCGCGCGCACCAGGGCGTTCACGATTTCCTGACTCTTCGCGCCGTCGTAAAACGTGCAATCGCCCGCCGTGCCGTCGGCGATCTCATCGATGAAGTGCCGCACGAGATTACGATAATATAATTCAGGCCAGGGCGTCGCGAGGCCGGTGCCTGGCGGAAACGTTGCGGGTTCCGGGGGCAGCGTACGGAAATCGACGTCGTCGGCGCTCGCAAACGAAAGCGTTTCGGCAACGCCGCGCTCGGCGATTAGGCGCGCGATCGCGGCGCCGCGCGAGCCGTAGACGCGTAGCTCCACGCCCGGATAGTTGCCGACCGCCACGAACGACGTTTGCAATACGCCTTGCGCGCCCGAAGCGAATTCGACGAGGCCGACGGTTCCGTCGTCGATCGTAATGCGCTGTCGCCCCGGCTCTCCGCGCACGACGCGCTCGGGAATAAAGTTATGCATGCTCGCGCACACGGCGGAAAACTCCCCGCCGCACCAGCGCATCAGATCGACGAGATGCGAACCGTACCCGACGATCGAGGCCGGAATGAGCGTGTCGCGTGCGGCGCCCGGTGCGACTTGGCGTAGCGGGTAATCGGGATCGAGGAATTGCGAATTCTGTTCGAAGCCGTGAATGTGATAGATCTCGCCGAGCGTGCCGTCCCGGGTCCATTCGCGCAATCGCCGGATCGCGGGCGAATAGCGAAAGGTGAAGCCGAGCTTCGTGCGCACGCCTTGCCGCTCGGCCTCCGCCGCGACGGCGAATGCGTCGCTCGCTTTATCCGCGAGCGGCTTTTCGCTGAGCACGTGCTTGCCCGCGGCGATCGTATCGTGGCTGAGTTGCAGATGCGTGTGCGTCGGCGTGCAGACGTCGACCATCTCGACGCCCGGGTCGCCGAGCAAGTCGCGATGATCGGCATAGACGTTCGCAATCTCGAAGCGGTCCGCCATGCGCTTCGCGCGTTCGATATCGATATCGCAAATCGCGACGAGCTTCGCGCGATCGTACGCCGCATAGCCGGGCAAGTGCGCGACCTCCGCCCAGTGATGCGCTCCGAGCACGCCGACGCCGACCCTTCGCGCGCTCACGGCAACGTCTTTCCGAGCGCGGCCACGTAGGCTTCGAGTTCGTCGTAATTATGAAAGCCGAGTTTGCGCGTGCCTTCTTCGATCTCATAGATCATCGCATTGAGTCGCTCGTTTAGGCGCACGTCGGCGGCCGCCGCGCGGCCGTACTCGACGAGTTTACCGTTCGACGAGCGTACTTCCGAGGGCCGGTTGCGGTAGACGATATCCCACCAGATGCCCGAGCCGCGTTTGCGGAACGCGTGCTTCTGCGTTTGGTCTTTCTTGAGCAGCCAGATCGCGTGGTTGATGTTGGCGATCAGCTTCTGCGTATCGGCGGCCGTTTGCGGGCGATAGTTGGCGGGGTCGAAAAAATCGAACGCTTCGACCGTAATGCCGCTCGCCTCGGCGATCTCGAGCGCTTCGCGCACCACGGCGCCCGCAACGCGCGCGTACCGTTCGTTGCCGAGTGATTCCGCGATCGGCGCGTCGACGAGCGCCGAAAAAACGACTTGCGCCGAGTACACTTCCTTCGCCCAGATCTGGCCCCACACGTTGTGCGAGCGCTGCACGTTCGTGAGCGCTTCGAGCATCGTCGCGAGCGTCTCCAAGCGCGGCGTCGAGATACCGTCCATCTCGCCGAGTTGGATCGGCCCTTCGTGCACGTGTTCGAGGTGGCCCGGATCGACGAGTGCGCCGCCGTAATTGGGAATCGACCCGATCACGCGTTCCATCCCGCCGAGTTCTGCCTCTTCCAACAGCGCGGCGATCGCCGGTTCGTTAAATCCGTTCTGAAACGACACGACGAACGTATCGGGTCCGAATAGCGGCAAGAGCTGCCGTACGGCGTCCACCGTGTGTTGCGATTTCGTCGCTACGAGCACGGCTTCGAGCGGGCCGGTAAGGAGCTCGGGCGTCGTCGCTCGGACGGGCACGGTGAGTTCGCCGCGGATACCGTCGATGAAGAGTCCGTTCGCGTTCATCGCGTCGACGTGTTCTCGCCAGCGGTCAACGAGCGTCACGTCGGCGCCGGCGCGCGTCATGTACGCGCCCGCGAGGCCGCCGATCGCACCCGCGCCGACGATCGTTACGCGCATACGAAGGCCTCGCGCAGCGCCGCGAACGCGGGCACGAGATTCAAGCGAGCGGCGAGCGCCGTTTCGTCGGCGGCGGGCAACGCTCGCAGCGGCGGCATCATACGCCTCCACGACGGGTCGCCCGAGAACGATGCGAGTACGCTTCGTAGCGCGGGTACGAGTGGATACGCGGCGACCGCCGTGCGGACGGCGGTCAACTGTTCTTGATCGAGCGCGGCGCGTTCGGGATCGCTTTCGGCGCGGCGCCACACGGCCGCGGCGAGCGGCGCGCTGATGTTGAGGGTCGCAGAAATGCAACCCGCGAAACCGCGCGCGCGACCGACGCCGAGCGTCGTCTCGGCGCTCGGGAAAACGGCGAGCGGCGCGGCGGCGACGATCGATTCCGCGTAGCCCGGCACGCCCGAGCTATCTTTTAAGCCCGCGATGCGGCCCGGAAATGTGGCGCAGAGCCGTGCCACGAGTGCCGGTGAAAACGATACGCCGCTAAGATAGGGAAAGTGGTAGAGATAGATGCCGAGCGCGGGGCGATCGACGAGTTCGAGCAGTCGTGAAAAGAAGCGCAAGAGACCGTCATCCGTATTGTCTTTAAAATAGAACGGCGGCATCACGAGCGCGCCCGCGAAGCCGAAGTCGGCCGCAGCGCGCGTCAACACGACGCCGTCGGCGAGCGCACAGGCTCCCGTCCCGACGATGCATGCCGAGAGCGGCACGCCGCTCGCGGCGACCGCTTCCATCACATCAAGCCGTTGCGCGACCGAGAACGACATCGCTTCGCCCGTCGTGCCGAGTAGATTGATCGCGTCGCAGCCGAGTGCGAATAGACGCCGGCAATGCGCGACCGTGGCTACGGTGTCGGGCGCGTCGAAAGAGTCGAGCGGCGTAACGGCTGCGGCGCAAACGCCCGCGATGCTACGCACTACCCGTTCGTCGCTTGACATGAGCTAGCTCCGTGCCCTAACGTTCACTGAGGCGCGATTGTTAACAGACGACAGTTAACAATCCTTTCTGGAGTTTCTCGAAAATGCGGTCATGAGTGAGGCGGGCAAAAAGCTCGTTTTCAACGACGCGACGGCACCAAATCGGCGGAGTTTATCCGACGATGTGGTCGATCGTTTGCGTAGTGCCATCGTACGCGGCACGTTCGCGCCCGGCCAACGTTTGAGCGAAGTCGCGCTCGCCGAAGCGTTCTCGGTAAGTCGGGGCCCGATACGTGAAGCGCTCACGACCCTCGAGCGTGAGGGTCTGCTAAAAGTAGAGCGCCATCGCGGCGCGTGGGTCACGCTTCTGTCCCGCCGGGACATCGATGAAATTTACGAGTTGCGCCTGGCGCTCGAACGCCTGGCGATGGAACGCGCGGCGACGCTCGCGACGACCGAGGATTGCGCCGCGATGTCGGAGGTTATCGAGCTCTTACGCGATGCGGTCGAGCGCAAAGACGTGTTCGACACGGTCGCTCTCGACGTGCAATTCCACGATCTCATCTATCGAGCGGCGCGCCACGATCGACTGTACCAATCGTGGGCGCTGCTGCGCCCGCAGATCGAAACGTTTCTCAATTCGCGGCCGAGCGATCAAAACGCGTACCTCGATCGGGCGGTTCGCGAGCACTCGGATCTTCTGGACGTCATCCGCCGCCACGATCGCGATGCGGCCGTGACCATGATCGAACTCCACATTCGTAGCGCGTACGATCGCGTATCCAAGCTTAACTTCAACACCTAATTTTAGAAAAGGAAATGTCTTGAAGCACGTTCGCTTTTTTGCGATGCTTGCGCTTTGCTGTTTGTCGATCGTCGCGATGGCGAGTCGCGCGCTTGCCGGTTCCACCGGCGGCTTGAGCGGCGTGCTCACCGACAATGCGACCGGCGCTCCGCTCGCGCACGCGAAGATTACCGCCGCGAGTCCGTCGCAGGTCGCGACGCTATTCACCGATGCGTCCGGATCGTTTACGTTTCTCTCTCTGGCACCCGACACGTATACGGTCAGCGCCGAGATCGCGGGCTACGACGTTATCTCGACGAGCGGCATCACCGTCACGGCCGACCAGGTGCAACGGCTGACGCTGCGCTCCGCGAAGACGCTGCGCACGATCGGCTCGGTCCGCAGCCGTTCCGGCCAAGAACTCGTGCGGCCGGGTACGGTCACCGACACCTATTCGATCAACGCGGCGACGCAAGAGCGCATTACGGGGCTCACGGGCGGCGGTTCGCTCAACCAGGCGTACTCGGCGCTCGCCGCGACTCCCGGCGTCTTCGTACCCTCGGGCCAGAGCGGCTGGTCGCAGACGGCGGGCGTGACGATCCGCGGCGGCACGCACAGCCAGATCGGCTACGAGTTCGACGGCGTCCCCGTTAACGTCGGCGTCAACGGCTTTTCCGGAACCAATCTTTCGACGCTCGGTCAACAAGAAATACAAGTGTATAGCGGTTCGGCTCCGCTCAACTCGGAAGCGCAGGGGCTCTCCGGCTACGTCAACCAAGTGGTAAAGACGGGCACCTATCCCGGCTTCGAAATCGGCGAGCTCGGTATCGGCGGTCCGTTCTACCATAAGGCGTCGTTCGAAATCGGCGGCGCGACGAAAGATCGTAACTTCTCGTACTATCTCGGTACGCTCGGCGCGAATCAAGCTTACGACGTCGTCGACAATTTCAACGGAGCGTCGTTCACGCCCACGTACGGATTATCGTACGGAACGGTAACATGCCCGGGGGGCGCGACGTCGCTCAACTTCGCAAACTGCTACCACGCTACGACATCCGGTGGGCTCGGCGTAGGTACGGGCGGCTTCGTTAAGGCGCCGGTCAATTTCTTATCGCCCGCGTACCAGCAAGATCGTGAGAACATCGTCAACCTGCACTTCGGCATTTCGCATAAGAATGGAACCAAGGACGACGTGCAGTTGCTGTACCAGACGGGCGGCATAACGTCGCAATCGTATAGCTCGGCGAACGACCTCGGCGTGGCGCCCTACGATTACCCCTCCGGCTACGAATATCACGGCCCGCTCGCGACGCTGCTGCCGGCTAATTATAAATCGTTCGTCGCGCCGTACGCGTTCCCGCAGGCGACGGTGGGAGAGCAAATTCCGGCGAATCTGCGCGATACGCAACAAAACAACCAGTCGATCTTCAAAGCACAGTATCAGCACAACATGGGCAATGCCTATTTGCGCGTTTACGGCTATTCGCTCTACTCGACGTTTCAGTACGACGCTCCCAACGGTGGTTTGTCCCCGTCGAGCGGTACGTTCGGCAATCCGCCGGACTACAAACTTTGGACGCACACGAGCGGCTATAGCGGCGAGTTCGCGGATCAGCTCAGTCCGAAGGACCTGTTGCTCGTGCAGGCTTCGTACACGCACGCACCGTCGGTGCGCGACAACAACACGGCATGGGCAACTGGCGCGGGCGCTGCCTTCGCCGTCGCCGTCGATTCGGCCAATCCCAATAGCGGTATGTGCTACGCGGTCGCCGGTCCCGGCGCCGCGGCACCCGCATCGTGCCAGACCAATGCCCATCAGGCTTCGTTCGTTACCTACGGTTCGGCTCTGGGGGTTGCGGATTCGACGGCCCCGGCTTCGCTTACCGGCGCAAGGTGCGGCGCGGGTCCGTGTTCTTATTACGTCGTGGACAACGGAAACTCGGGCGCGAACAACACCGTGGTTCAAAATAACGTGGCCGCGAGCCTCAGCGATCAGTGGAAGCCGACGGCGCGAGTAACGATCGACGCCGGCATACGCTTCCACGATTATCAAGTGCAAGGCGCCGATACCGGTGGCGGCGCGCGCGCCTTCTGGTTCAACGCGTACAACCAAGATTTCTGCGTCAACGCGAATCCCGGCAGTACGCCCGTCTCGAAGAAGAATCTCAACATCGGTGTGACGGCCGCGTGCGCGACCGCGAGCGGTAACGGCAACACCTACGTCGCGACGCAAGTCTCCAACGGTCCGGCAAACTACAACTTTATCGAGTACGAACCGCGCATCGGCGCCACGTACGCGGCGGGCCAAAACGACGTCTTCCGCGCGAGTTACGGCAAGTATTCCGAGCCCGCGCCGACCGCGTACCAGCAGTACAATACCCATCAGCAGAACCTGGCGGCCTACCTCGCCACCCGCTTTTACAAATTCGGCTACACGGGTTCGGGCCACAATATCCCGCCGCAGGAATCGTGCAACATCGACGGTTCGTGGGAGCACGGTTTCTAGGGCAGCGGCGTCTCGTTCAAGGCGACGCCGTTCTACCGCACCACGCGTAATGAATTGACCGAATTCTTTATCGATCCGGTCAATCAGCTCACGTCGGGTCTCGCGGTCGGGTCGTTAAAGACGAGCGGCGTCGAGTTCCAGTTGCGCAAGGGTTCGTTCGAACGCAACGGCATCGCGGCGCTGCTTTCGTACACCTACACGAACGCCTCGATCAAGTACTACACGTTGCCGGGCGGCGGCTCGATCATCTCGCCGATCAATAACGACATCAAGACCTATAACGCGTACACGTCGTTCTGCGCCGGTCACGCGACCGACGCTCGCTGCGGCGCGACCACGGCCAACGGTAAAGCCGCGCGATGCTATACGGCCGTAGGCGTACCCGATGCAGCCTGCGGCGCGGGCAGCATCGCGAATCCGTATTGGAATGCGCCCGTGCAAAGCACGCTCGATCCTAACGGCTCTTACGTACCGACCGATCCCGTGGTCGCGACGACCGGGCTCGGGGTCAATAGCTATACCGTCCCGCACATCGCATCGCTCGTTCTCAATTATCGTCACAACGCGTTCGCGTTCACGCCGTCCATCCAGTTCCAGGCCGGTCAGCGGTACGGCTTACCGGAGGCTAACGCGGGTATCGACCCGGCCGCCGGTTGCAAGCCGCTCGCCGGTGCGACGACGGCGAACGATCCGCGCTACACCTACGGTGCGGCGGGCGGTGCTCCATACGACGCCTTAACCTGTGCATCGGCGCTAACCGCGATTCCCAACGTCTTCACCAATAAGTTCGATTCGATCGGTGCGTTCACGTCGCCGTCGCAATTGCTCGGCAGCTTCACGGCATCGTACGACGTCACGAAGAACCTCACGTTATCGCTCACGGGCGCGAACGTATTTAACCAGTGCTTCGGCGGCACGAAAGCCGAGTGGACGGGCATCGCAAGCCCGCACGTTTGTTCGTACGAGTCGGGCGAAGTCTCGCGCGGCACGGTGCCGACGGGCAACGCCTACAATCCGGGCGCGAAGTTCGAGCCGGTCGGGCAGAATCCGTATTACGCGTATC
>CAXTIY010000070.1:0-12204 GCA_964244215.1 uncultured bacterium | reverse complement strand
AAGCCGCTGTTCTTTCTCGATTATCTCGCCGTCGGCAAACTCGATGCCGCAATTGCGGGCGAAATCGTTTCCGGCGTACAACGCGCCTGCCGCGTTCACGATTGTGCTTTACTCGGCGGCGAAACGGCGGAGATGCCGGGCCTCTACCAGCCGGACCACTTCGATCTCGCCGGAACGATCGTCGGCCTCGCAGATAAAGATAGCATTCCCGATGCATCGCGCGTGCGGCCGGGCGATCCGATCGTTGGGTTGCCGGCGATCGGATTGCATACCAACGGCTACTCGCTCGCGCGCAGACTCGTTCCCGAAGAAGAATGGGATCGCCCGTTTTCGGCCGCGGGCGAAGGCGTCACGTACGCCGACGCGTTGCTCGCGGAGCATCCGTCGTATTACGCCGCCGTACGCGCTATCTCGGCGGTAGCCGACGTGAAGGCGATGGCGCACATCACGGGCGGCGGTTTGATCGATAACGTGCCGCGCACGCTGCCCGTAGATTGCAAGGCCGTCTTCGAGCAAGCGCGCTGGCACGTCCCGGCGCTGCAAACCGAACTCATCCGACGCGGTGACTTAACCCACGAGGAACGGTACCGCACCTTTAACATGGGCATCGGATTTACGTTGATCGTGCCGCTTTCGGACGGTGAGAAAGCGAAGAACGCATGGCGCGGTGCCGCGATCGTCGGCTGGGTCGAAAAGCGGCACGCGGACGAACCGCAAGTCGTCGTGCACGCCGCTCGTAATTAGCGATCGAGAGACGCGCGTGCGTTACGTCGATCTGCTCGCGACGCTGGACGATCCGCGCTTCTCACAAAACGAGATGCACCACGCGCTCGAAGCGCTCGAGCGGCGTGGCGTGTATGCCTATCGCGAGCATCGGACGCCCGAGCGCATCCTCGCTTGGATCGATGCCGAATTCGGCGGATGGTGGTCGAGCGAAGCGGCAGCGGGCGGTATTTGGATCGCACGAGATGCCGGCGGCCCCGTCGGCTTCTGCGCTTTCGACGTTCGGGGATTACCGTTCCGTTGGCTGCGCGACTACGAGCGCAAACCGTGGATCGGCGTGTGCGGGCCGCTCGGCGTCGTAGCCGGAGCTCGCGGACGCGGTATCGGGCGGGTGCTCTTGCACGCGGCGCTCTTCTCGTTACGCGAACGCGGCTACCGGCAGGCGCTCTTCCATATCGCAGATGGGGACGCAGAGGGAACGCGTTCGTTTCTCGAACGGCACGCCGGGGCCGCACTCGCTCCTGCGACGACGCCCGATATCGCTCGACCGCGCCGAACGACGATTCTCGCAAGCGGAAACGGAAGTAATTTCGCGGCCGTCGCCGAGCGTGCGCGAGCCGGAGACTTGCCGCTCGAGATTACGGCTCTCGTCGTCAATAAAGCGAACGCATACGTGCGCGAACGTGCGGCGCAGGCGAGCATCGCGGAGCGGCTCGTCGTATGGGATCGCAGAAACGAAACGCGCGATGCCTACGATGCGCGCGTTCTCGAAGCGGTCGCGGCGACGGAACCGGAACTGGTGCTCTTGCTCGGTTGGATGCACGTGCTCGCACCGCCGTTCGTCGAGCGGTTCTCGGAATTACTTAACGTGCATCCGGCGTTTCTGCCACTCGATCCCGCGGCAGACGAAGTTACGATGCCCGACGGCACGCGCATCGCCGCGTTTCGTGGAGCGCATGCGATGGACGAAGCGCTTGCCGCACGCTCGGCTTGGGCCGGAGCGAGCGTCCATCGCGTCGGTATCGCGATCGACCGCGGAACGGTGCTCGCACGCGCGCCGCTCGCACTGGTCACGGGCGAAGCGCGAGACGCACTCGACGCGCGCCTGCACGCGCTCGAACGCCGCGTGGTAGCTGCGGCGATCGGTCGCTGGATCAGCGAATACTCCGAGTAAGTAATTCGTGCCGCAGCAGCCGTAGCCGCTGCTCTCACATTGAGAGGCGACGTATCCGATAAAGTAATTAGTGACCGTCACCCCTTGTCCGGTCACATTTCTTTTTCGGAGGCGACCCGGTCATGCCAACAATTCGCCGCATCGCCGTGTTAACGGCGGCCGCGCTTCTTTCTTCATGCGCTTCAAACGGTTCCGGTAGCAGCGTACCGCAACTGCAAACTTCCGAAGCTTCGACCGAAGCGGCACCGGAGACCGCGGCCCGGCAATCGCTCGCGCTCGAGTCGGTCGATAAAGAAACGGGCGCGTCGACTTCCGCATCGCCTGCGATGAGCGCGCAGGCCATTGCGGGCGAAGTTGCCGCGGGCCCGGGCTTCAGTGACGTATCGCCGCATCAAATCGTACGCACGAGCCGTAACGTCGTCTACGTATCGGTTCCCGCGTGCATCAGTTATCCGACGTGCTTCGGCAACTCGCTCAAGATGCAAGCCGGAAATAAGACCGGCAACCCGACGGCGTTCTCCGAACAAGACGCGGCGCATCATCCGCAAACGAATGCTTCCAATCGCGACGCGATCGGAACCTCGGCGATGGCGATCGATGAAAACGACGTTATTTGGGTCGGTTACAACACGCGCAACGAAGGCACGTACGCGATCTCGTTCGACACGAAGACGAATCTGTGGGGCAAGGCGTTCCGCATGGGTTCGACGAGCGCGGGCGGCGGCTGGGTTTCGCAGGGTAAAGAAGGCGTCGGCATGGCCGTGGAACAGAACGGCAAGCCGCATATCGTTTTCAGCTTCATCGGCACCGATAAGCAGAAGCACATCGCTACGGCGCAAACGCAAGGCAGTGCGTGGAGCACGCCCGTGCAGATCGACGACACGAAGCTCGCTTCGGGTCAAGGCGCGCTGCATCCGACGGTCGCCTACACGCCGAAGAACGTCATGCTCGTCGCGTGGCTCGTCGGCAACGAGAACGCGCAATACAACAATCCCGACGGAACCATGCACGTACGGGCCATAACGAGCCTCACGAGTGCTCCGCCGTCGGTCGAGATTCCCGATACGAATTTCAACGGACATCCGGGCTATGCGGCGACGACCATCGACCAGGGCCCGAGCCTGCTCGTCACCGCCGACGGCGTCGCGCACGTTTCATACATCGATACGAGCGACGCGATCCGATATTGGTCTTCGAACGCCACGAATTACGCCTCATGGAACGGTTCGCATCAACCCGCGCATCAACTGACGCACGATCCGTCGCTCGGGCCCGATGGTAGCGGCGGGCTCTATATCTACGGCCACGGCACGCCGCAAGGCGGTCAAAACGGCCACGGTAACAACCTCTATCGCATGCACTTGCCGGCGGGTTCGTCCACGTGGTCGTCCTTCGCCATACAGATTACCGACAACAATCTCGACGATTCCGTATCGACGCGCTGGTCGCAGTTCTACCACTACTTCCCGACGCAGGTCGACTACACGTATTGGAATGACGAATACGCGAACCAAGAGTTCGTTACGAACAAATAGGTTTTGCACACCATCCACAGCCCGGGATCGCCCGGCCTGTGGATGGATCTATGCAGAAGCCGCCGCGAAAGCGAACGGTAAGTTCGGATTAGCCGCGAGCGTTCGCGGGTCGGCGCGAGCGGCAGAGCCCTGCCGGTCCGCGGCCGCCGCGATCATCGCCGCGTTATCGGTACAGAACCGCAAGTGCGGAACGATTCCCGCAATGCCGCTGCGCACGCTCCACGCCTCGAAGGCCGCGCGTAAGGCCGAATTCGCGGCGACGCCGCCGGAAAGTACGGCCGCACGATAGGGCGCGAGGGCCGCCGCCCGTTCGAGGCGATCGATCAACACGTCGACGATCGCCGCCTGAAACGACGCCGCTACGTCCGCTTTTGAGGCCGCGCGCCCCGTCTCCGAGGCTAAGAAATAGCGCACGGCGGTCTTCACGCCGGAAAACGACATGTCGAGCCCGCCATCGGCACGGTGGCGCGGGAAGGCGAACGCCCGGGGATCGCCCGTGCGAGCGAGCCGATCGATCTCCGGGCCGCCGGGAAACGGCAGATCGAGGAGCCGAGCCGTCTTGTCGAAGGCCTCGCCCGCAGCGTCGTCCCGCGTCCGGGCGACCACGCGCATTGCCCAGGGCGAATCGACGTGCACGAGCTGCGAGTGGCCCCCGGAGACGAGCAGCGCGAGAAACGGATAGGCCGGCTCGACGTCCGCTTCGAGAAAGCCCGCGAAGATATGTCCGTGCAGATGATTGACGGCGTACAGCGGTTTGCGCGCAGCGAAGGCGAGGGCTTTGGCCGACGCCACGCCGATGACGAGGCTGCCGACGAGCCCGGGGCCGGCGGTTACGGCGATGCCGTCGAGGTCGTTTAGGGCGACACCGGCCCGCTCGAGAGCATCTTGGACGGCGGCACTGAGCAGGGCGAGGTGTTGCCGGCTTGCGATTTCGGGCACGATGCCGCCGAATTTTGCATGGAAGGCGTCTTGGTTGGTCGAGACGTTGGCGAGAACGGTACGTCCGTCGCGCACGACAGCGGTCGCCGTGTCGTCGCACGACGTCTCTATTCCGAGCAAAAGCATATGCTTGCTTTTCGCCATCACAGACATCGCTGCCGCTATGTCCGAGGTCGGCGCTGCGCTCGCTGCGTAAGCACGATGCATGGAAAGACCGCTTCTCGCCGGGCGCGGCAAACGTTTAGTGCTTGCCCTTCTGTGGATAGCGTTCTTCACGGCATATTTGGATCGCACGAACGTTACGCTTGCGGGACCCGCGCTCATGGCGCAGTTCGGGATCGGAAAGACGCAATTCGGCAGCGTACTCGCAGCGTTTACCGGTGGTTACGCGCTCATGCAAATTCCGGGCGGACTGCTCGCGGATCGTTTCGGCGCGAAGCGAATGTTACTCGTTGCGTTGCTCGTGTGGTCGCTCTTCACCGGGTTGACGGGGCTCGCCGTATCGCTTTTTTCGTTGATCGCGATCCGCTTCGCGTTCGGTCTCGGCGAGGGCATCGAAGGCGGCGCGCATTTCAAGGCGCTCGGCGATCGCTTCGATTCGCACGAACGCTCGGCAGCGAGCGGCATCTTTCATACGGCATTGGCGCTCGGCCCCGCAGTCGCCGCGCCGATCGCTTCGCTGTTGCTCGTTCATTTCGGCTGGCGCGCGCTGTTCTTTTGGTTCGCCGTGCCGGGTTTGCTCGTTGCGCTTATCATCTGGCGCTATTTTCCGGAACGCGCCGCGGCCGAAAGCGTAACCCTCGAGCGGCGCGGCGAACCCGCACCGAGCAGCGCGCCGCCTTGGTCCGCATTCGTCGCGTATCTTTTCTTCAACGTCGCGTTTTGGGGATTGATCGGCTGGATGCCGACGTATCTCAACGAGACGCGACACATCGAACTCAAATCGCTTGGCGCGGCGGCTTCGATTCCGTATCTCGCCGGTTTCTTCGGACTGGTCGCAATA
This sequence comes from uncultured bacterium, assembly GCA_964244215.1. Lineage (GTDB taxonomy): Bacteria > Vulcanimicrobiota > Vulcanimicrobiia > Vulcanimicrobiales > Vulcanimicrobiaceae > CAXTIY01. The sequence goes on along the minus strand of CAXTIY010000070.1, from coordinate 6,830 downwards.
GGGGCGCTCGGCCAGGGCGTCTTCTATCGGCAACGCGCGCTATTGACGGCTGCGGGCTATCTGCTCGCCGGTGCCGGACTCTTCGCGGCATATCAGGCGCAAACGGCCACCGCGAGCCTTGCGGGGCTATCGTTTGCGGCGTTTTTCCTATATGGCGGTTTCGGCCCGTTCTGGGCCGTCGTCCTCGATGCCGTGCCAAGTTCCATTCGCGGAACGGTCGGTGGATTCGTAAACTTCGGAGGCCAGATCGGCGGCTTCTTCGCTCCGATCGCCGTGGGCGCGATCGTGCAACGCACGCATTCGTTCACGGGCGGTTTCTTATTGATGATCGCGGCACTCGTGTTTTCGGCGATCAGTTTAGCGGCGTTACAACGACGCGTACCAGTAACCGTGCGATCCGCGCCGGCTTAAGAAAGGCGTTCGTCTCGAAACCGATTCTTTCGGCACGGACGCTGTAACGGCTAACGCCATACGAAACATCAACTCCGCGTGAAGACTCTCGTGCAGCCCGCGTGCATATACCGAGCATTGCTCGGCCAACGAAGGAATCGGCAATGACGCTTGCAATGCGGTGCAAATACGTGTTCGCTACAAAAGGTGTGATATGAACGTTATATCTTCGCGCGACTTGTTAGCAGGCATCTTTATGATCGCGTTACCAGCCGCTGCGAATGCAGCGACGCAGGCGCAGAATCTGCGTCCGCCCGCTGCGAGTTACACCTTCGGCGGCCGCGTTTATGATCGGCTCTTTTCCGCAGCGTCGCGACCGCGGTACGAACGGACGGCCGGGAACGTCCCGCACTCGCGGTTGCGTAATTTCGCGGCCCCGCCTTACAGCATTACGGACTTGGTACCGATTGCAGGTATTGCAAATCGGGAGGGAGCGTCAGACGGTTATGGTTATCCGACCGCGGTCAACGATTCCGGCTTAATTACGTACTATGACCAGTGCGCGTGTACCGGCAATAACGACGACATCGCGCTGCTTTTCAACGACACCGCCACCTACACGGCAATACTGTACGCAGACCAGAACCAAAGTGGTTTCTCCAACGCTATTCCGTACGCTATCAACGCGAGCGGTGATTCGGCGGGCGAAGTCACGTTCGGTGGCCCGGGCTCCAGCCACGAAAACATGATCGACTTCTCGTCGACCGGCGGCGTGCTCTACGGGAGCGGCGCGGCCGATACGACCTATGCGCTCGGCGTTAACGACGCGAATACCTCGGTCGGTCACGACACGGGAGCGAAAGGTAGCTTCGCTGCGATGTTCTTCGCCGGCCCGGGCGGTCGCGTCTTACTCGCCCCGCCAAAAAACGTCTCATGGGCCGGCACCGCGACCGGCATCAACGACTCGGGCGAAATCGTCGGTTACGGAACGTTCGCTACCGGCGGGCGAGCGCTTCGGTTCTTTACCAACAAGCCCGCAGTCGTCATCCCCGTCGGAGCCGCCGGAGTCAGCACGTCCGCGCAGGCGATTAACGTGCACGGCGACATCGTCGGCAACGCGGGTAATCAAGCGTATATCTATCACCATAACCATTTGACGTATATACCGACGCCGGCGGGCGACACGCCCGGTAACGCCGTCGCGTATGCGATCAATGCAAGCGGCGAAGTCGTCGGCGACATCAACGCCGCTGCCGGCGGCACGGGTGCCGCATTTCTCTACAGCAACGGCCAATCGTACGATCTCAATGCGTTACTACCCGCGAACTCCGGTTGGCAAATCGTCGAAGCGGTCGGCATTAATGCCACGGGACAGATCGTCGGCATGGGCTACTACGCGGGCGAAGGCGGAGGCCTTACGCCGTTCTCGATGAAGCCGAAACCGGCATCCGCAGGTTCCCGTTGAAGCGACGAGCGGCGATGCGCTTACGGTCGGACACGTCGGCAGCGTTTGCGCTTCCCGGGTGCGACAGATGCGCGAGCGTAGAACGAACAGGGAGCGGCTGCACGGCGTAGGGGGGTTGCTCGACGTCAACGGATGCAGCATCGTGCAGACCTCTCACGTGAAGCGGGAACTTCGCGCATTGCACCGGTCGCTGCAATGCGCGAGGAACGCTTCACCGGGCGGCCCAACAAGAGTGACTGCTTATTATAAGAGGTTTGCGTTGTTACGCCGTTTGATTCCGCTCGCGTTTTTCGTCGTCGCTTCGCTCGCCGCCGCCGGCAGGCTATCCGCTCAAAGCGAAGAGCGGCCGCCCGGGACGCCCGTCAGCCCGGGGCCGTCACCCGTTGCGAGCGGCCGGCCGAGCCCCGAGCCCTCGCCGACCTTACCGCCCGCGCCGTACAATCGCTTGAGTTGGCGTTCGATCGGGCCCGCGATCTCTGGAGGCCGGGTCGCAGTCGTCGTCGGCTCGCCGCGCAATCCGAAGTTGTATTATCTCGGCGCAGCGGGCGGGGGCGTTTGGAAAACGATCGATGGCGGCGCGTCGTGGAAGCCCGTTTTCGACGCACAGCACGTTCCTTCGATCGGCGCGATCGCGCTCGATCCGCAGAACGACGACGTCGTGTGGGTCGGTACGGGTGAGACGAATCCGCGCAACGACGTCATAGCCGGCGCGGGGCTCTATCGCTCGGGCGACGCCGGAAAAACGTGGCACTACGTCGGTTTGCGCGAGACCGAGCAAATTTCGAAAATCGCGATCGACCCGCACGATCCGCGCCGCCTCGTCGTCGGGACGATGGGCGATTTCTTCCGCGATTCAACGGCGCGCGGCGTATATCGAACGAGCGACGGCGGCAAGTCGTGGACGCAGGCGCTCTATCTCGGGCCCGCGAGCGGCACGAGCGATCTCGCGGTCGATCCGCACGACTTCAACGTAATGTATGCCGGCATGTGGCATTTCCGGCGTCTGCCCTGGACGTTCACGAGCGGCGGCCCGGACGACGGCATCTACAAATCGGTCGATGCCGGTGCCACGTGGCAACGTTTAACCGGGGCCGGACTTCCGGCCGGCATCATGGGGCGCATCGGCCTAGCGGTCGCGCCGAGCGATCCAAAACGCGTCTACGCGCTCATCGAATCCAAAGACGGTATTCTGTGGCGGTCATCCGATGCGGGCGCCTCTTGGAAGCTCGTTTCGAAAGATACGCTCGCGGATCAACGGCCGTTTTATTTCACGCACGTCGCCGTCGATCCCAAGAACGCGGATCACGTGTTCGCCGTCTCCGAGATGCTTTCGGAAAGTAAAGACGGCGGCGCGACGTTTAAGGAAATCGCCAAGGATTCCGTGCACGTCGATTACCACAGCATCTGGATCGCGCCGGACGATCCGACGCGCATCATCGTGGGCGAAGATGGCGGTTTTGCGTTAACGCAGGACGGCGAACACTGGTCGTTCTCGGAAAACTTGGCGATCGGCGAAGTCTATCACGTCGGCTACGACGACGGAACGCCGTATCGCGTCTGCGCTTCTCTACAAGATAACAGCGCGTTCTGCGGTCCCTCGAGCGCGCTCGATTCGAGCGGCAACTCGAATCGGAATTGGGAAAGCGTCGTCGGCGGGGACGGCGTGTGGACGTGGCCCGACCCGACGGATCCGAACATCGTGTGGTCCGATTCGCAAGACGGCTCGCTCTCACTCTACGATCGCCGCTCGCAGCGCAATACGTCGGTTCAGCCGTGGTTTGCGACGGCGGACGAAGCGTTCGACTTAAGCCTCGGAAAATACCGGTTTAATTGGTCGTCGCCGATCGCGTTCGCGCCGTGGGACCCGCATACGGTGTGGTTCGGTGGTAACGTCGTGTTCGAAACGAGCGATCGCGGTGCGACGTGGCGTCCGATTAGTCCCGATCTCACGCTCGATAATAAAGCGCATCAGCGGCCCTCGGGCGGACCGCTCGCCTACGACGTCTCCGGTGCCGAATTCACGGATACGATCCTGGACATTGAAGGCTCGACGCTCTCGCGCGGCGAGATCTGGGTCGGCACGGACGACGGGCTCGTGCAGGTGACGCGCGACGGCGGCTCCCACTGGCACAAGGTCACGCCGCCGGCGCCCCCGGACGGGCGCTTCGAAATCGTCGCGCCTTCGACGCTACGCGCGGGGACGGCTTACGCGGCACTCGACCGGCATTTTGTCGGCGATCGTACGCCGTATGCGTTCGTTACGCACGACTTCGGTGCGCACTGGGCTTCGATCGCCGCGGGCTTGCCGCCGAACCAACCCGTGCGTGCGATCCGGCCGGATACGCGAGCCCCCGGCCTCGTCTATGCCGGCGTCGAAAACGGACTCTATCTTTCGTACGACGGCGGCGCGCATTGGCGTGCGTTCGGGCCGGAACTGCCGCCCGCGCCCGTCTACGACATCCGCATTCAACCGCGCTACAACGATCTGTTACTCGCGACACACGGGCGCTCGCTCTACGTCTTCGACGATCTGAGCCCGGTGCAAGGGTTGCCCGCGGCGCAGCGTGCCGGCGGCGCCCTCTTTGCGCCGCGTCCGGCGTACCAGTTCTCGTTGCATGGCGATGAAGAGAACACGTACACGAATTACTATGCGAAGAACGTCGCCGCGGGAGCACTGCTCTCGTTCTATCAAGGGGCGCCCGCCGCGAGCGCGCCTCCCATCCGCATCTTCGACGCGCGGCATGCGCTCGTGCACACGATCGCCGGCATGCGTTGTGCCGACGGCAAACCCGTGCCGTCGGTTACGAACGATCGCGGGCTCAATCGCACGGTCTGGAACCTGCGCGAGGACGGTCCGCAGCGCTGGAACGGCGCCGCGCGCGAATCCTATAAAGGGCCGCGTTCGGGGCCGCAAGTCGTGCCGGGCGACTACACGGTGGAAATGACGGCCGGCGGCCGGCGCGTGACGCAGCCGCTTTCGGTCCGCGCCGATCCACGCGTTTCGTTTACTGCCGAACAATATGCGGCGGCGCACGCATTCGCGACGGCCCAAACGGCAAAGCTTTCGGCCGTCGACGTGGCGCTCAATCGTCTGGACGCGACGATCGCCGCGGCGCAAAAAAAGAATCTCCCGGCAGTCGTCGCGCGCGCGCAAAGCGTGCGTTCGGAATTAACCGCCGATTACCATAACGACGAAGACTCGATCGGACGCCCCGGCAAAGTACGCGAGAATCTACTCGGGCTCGACCTCGTGGGCGATAACGGACCGCCCGCGGCGGCGGCGCTGGAACTCGCCGCGAGAATCGACGTTCTGTACGTGGCCGCGATGCGCGACGTGAGCGCGTTCTTCGCGACGGATACGCTCGCCGCGCCGCCGCTCGCGCCCAGGCTCGATTGCGCGACGGACGCGGATTGAGCGTCGCCCCCGAAGCGCCGCTCCTGGAGCTACGCCACGTCGACGTTATCCGGGCGGGGCGCCGCGTGCTCGACGACGTCTCGCTCGTTATCGGACGCGGCGAGCGCGTCGCGCTGATCGGGCCAAATGGATCCGGAAAATCCACTATCATCAAACTCCTAACACGCGAGCTTTATCCGGTGAAGACCGAGGGAAGCTTCGTGCGCATCCTCGGCCAAGAACTTTGGAACGTCTCGCAATTGCGCCGCACGTTCGGTATCGTAACGAACGATCTCGCGGCGGCCCTGGCGGGGGCGGGCATCGTCCGAGACGTCGTCTGTTCGGGTTTTTTCGCAAGTTACGGACTCAGCAGCGCGCACGAGGTGGACGAGCGCATGCGCGCGCGCGCCGATGAAACGCTCGTCGCACTCGGCATCGGTTCGCTCGCCGAGCGTTCGGTCGACGAGCTCTCCTCGGGACAGGCCCGGCGCGTGCTCGTCGCACGAGCGCTCGTGAGCGAACCGCTCTCGCTCGTCTTCGACGAGCCGGCAGCGGCACTCGATATGCGCGCCCGAAGCGACCTGTTCTCGACGATGCGTCGCCTAACGCAGCTCGGCCGTGGGCTCATCATCGCGACTCACGATTTCGGCGAGATCGTGCCCGAAATAGAGCGCGCGATTCTGATCCGCGAGGGACGTATCTTCGGCGACGGGCCGCTCGCGGAGATGCTCGCGGCGGAAAGGCTTTCCGAGCTTTTCGCCCTTCCGGTCGAGCGCTGCGAACCGTGCGGAACGATCGATTTCGTGCGCGCGAATTAGACGACTCTGCAAACGGAAGGTTCCCACTATAGGGAATCTAATCCGTTGTTTATGATACGCGGTCGCACTACGAAAAGAGCAGCCGCGAACGTTGTGTTAGGAGAAATAGTGAGCGAGACAATTTGTTCGGCTCCATTTTCGGTACTACGTGCCGTTCATGGCACTCGCGCGGTTATGCGGCGAGCGGTTTTCGCAATCGCTCCGATCGCGTTCGGAGTGGCCGCGCTCGGCACGGCAGCGCAAGCCGCGCCGGCGGGAGTTTACACACAGATGCAATCGACCCACGGCAGCGCCGTGTACGGGGCGAATTGCACGGCTTGCCACGGCGCGAACTTGAAGGGCCAGTCGGGGCCGCCGCTCGTCGGTGCGGCGTTCGTCAAATCATACGCTTCGGATAAGCCGGTTTCGGCGCTTTACGATTTTATCAGCAAGCAAATGCCGTATAACGCTCCGGGCAGCCTGAGCGAAAAAGATTATCTCGACGTGACCGCCTACGTACTTTCCAAGAACGGCATCGCGCCGGGAAGCGTCGCCCTTTCGAAGGCAACGCTCGGCAGCAAACTGACGCCTTCGAAGATGGCGGCGCAAACCGAGATGGGGGCGCCCGGTACGGGTATCAGCGCAGAAATCATTCGTACGGCACCCGCCACGAATCACGTTTACGGCGCGATGCCGATGGGCGCCGACGTCGCGATCTCCGACGAGATCATGAACGGCGCCGCGACGAATACGAACGACTGGCTCATCAACGGCCGCACCTATG
>CAXTIY010000069.1:0-12302 GCA_964244215.1 uncultured bacterium | reverse complement strand
ATGATGTTTTCGATGCCCGCAAGCTGTAATTCCCGCAGCAACGCGCGTAGCTCGTCGCGCGTACTACCGACGCACGTCACGTGTGCCATCGGCTCGATCTCGAGCTCGCTCTTGATTCGCTTGACGACCTCGAGCGTGCGCGCGCGGCTCGAACCGCCCGCGCCGTAGGTGACCGATACGAAACTCGGATTGAGGATGCGCAGCGAGCGAACCGTTTCCATGAGATTCGCGACGCCGGCGTCCGTCTTCGGCGGAAAGAATTCGAACGAGATAGACGGGCGGCCCGAGCTCAGCAATTCGCCGATACGCATTACGCGGTACGTTCGGCAAGCCGAGTGGCCAGTCCCGGGGTTAACGAAAGCTCGAAACGACGCCGCCGCAAACGAGCGCCCAGCCGTCGACCATCACGAAAAGCAGCAGCTTGCACGGCAGCGAGACGATCGGCGGACTCAGCATGAACATGCCGAGACCCATGAGGATCGAGGCGACGGCCAGATCGATCGCGACGAACGGCAGATAGAGTGCGAATCCGATCGCGAAGGCACTGCGCAGTTCACCGACGACGAAGGCCGGCAAGAGTACCGTCGGCGATGCATGCGCGGGGGGCGATTCCGGCATATGCGCGAGGCGGGCGAAGAGTGCGAGATCTTTCGCGCGCGTCTGACGCACCATGAACGCGCGCAACGGCTCGAACGCGCGCTCGAGCATGACCGGTTGCGAAATCTTGCCGTGCGTGTACGGATCGACCGCTCGGTGCGTAATCTGCTCGAGCGTCGGCGTCATGATGACGAACGTCAGCACGAGCGCGAGGCCCGTGAGGACCGTGTTCGGCGGCAGCGACGATGCGCCGATCGCAGAGCGGACGAGCGAGAGTACGACGACGATGCGAACGAACGACGTCGTCATCACGAGTAGGAACGGTGCGATCGCAACGAGCGTCAGCGCGGCTAAAATTTCGAGCGGCATGCCGGGACGCGGTTCTTGCCCGGATAACGTCAGCAGTTGTTCCATGATTAGGGCACCGGTCTAACCGCGCGGCGCGCGGCGTGCGACGACTTCGGTAATGCGAACGCCGAAACGGTCTTCGACCGCGACGATTTCGCCACGTGCGACGAGCCGGTTATTCACGAGCACGTCGATCGGGCCGCCCGCGAGCCGGTCGAGCTCGACGACCGAGCCCTTCCCGAGCTTGAGTACGTCGCTGACGCGCATCGTACAACGTCCGAGTTCCGCGCTCACGCCGAGCGAAACGTTCATAAGCAGATCGAGATTACGGCTATCGTTCATGCGGCGGCTCCGGCTCGGCCTTCGCTATCGAAGACGAGGGCGCTACGACCGTTAAAGACGCCGCACGTCCCAGTTGCGAAAGAAACCTCACCGAAGCGCAAGCGGCCGGGAGCACCGAGCTTCGTTTCGAGTAAGAGCGTCGTTCCCGGAGCGAGTCGCGAGAACGCGGGCACCCCGAGGTTGCCCCATCCGAACTCGACGGTCGCTTCGAGCTCGACCTGCTCGAGATCGGCGAGCACGATACGTTCGCCGATTTCTTCGGGTGGATCGCGTGTGAGCGCGAAACCGATCGCGATGCGCAGCGCCCCCGTCGTGCGCACTTCGAAATAACTCGCGAGATCGCACGCGGCACGTTCGTTCGACTCGCGCGCGACGGGCCCGAGCGTTCCGCACAGCGTGTTGCAGAGCGGCACGAGACCGCTCGCGATGCGGTCCAGCGTCGCACGCTCGATTTCCGAAAGCGCGTCGCGCTCCGGACGTTCGCTCTCACCGAACGCAAGAGCCACCAGGCGCCGCGCGTCGGCCGAGCGCACGATGACGAAGCCGTCGCAGATGCGTCCGCGCACGCGAAAGATCGTCGCTCCTTCAACGAGGATGCGCCGTTCGTTCGCGCTCGGAATAGCGGGTTCGACGAGTTCGACTTCGAGCTCGGTCGCAAGCAAACGCGAGAGTTGCTCGCGTACACCGTTCGCGACCAAGCACGCCGCCGAAAGCGGTAAGGTCGAGCGCGACGAAGACCGCGGCACGCACGACGTGCCCATCGTAAAGCTGTGGCGAGCCGAAACCGAGCGTCGCGATCACTTGACGAGATCCAAAGCGATTTTCTCGGTTTCGCCGCGCCCGTGATGCACGGCGCGCAACGCCTCGAACGTAACGTACGCCTCCTTCATTTTTTCGAGCCCCGTAAGCATGTCGACGCGCCCGAGGTCGCGCGCGTTCGTCGCGAGCGCCCCGAAATTGCCGTCTGCCGGCACGCCGAGTTGCGGCGTCACGCCGCGCGGCGGCCGAACGTGCACGGCATCGATGCGCTCGGGTTGCGTCCCTGCCGGAAAACGCGCGAGCGCGACGCGACCGAGCGCCACGCGTTCTGCGCGACGCTCGCCCGTGCGCGGATCGATCGCGCTGCGCATGTAGCTCGCGGTTCCGTCGGGCTCGACACGTTCGCCGCTCACGCGTCCGAGCGCAGCGTCGTACGGATCGACGCGTAGCGGAACGAGTAGCTTGCGATTACCGAGCGCGAAGCCGAGGACCGGACGTCCGTCGCTCGCCTGCAACTCACCGCCCTTTATGCTGAACGCGCCGTCGCGCGAATACGAGAGTTCGCCCGAGGCATCGGGCGTAACGATGAAGGCGCCTTCCGGTAAGGCGACGGCGAGCGGATCGCGTTCGGGGACGCTACGGGCCGGACGCACCACGTCGTTCGATTGCGGAATGAAGCCCGGCCGATAGGCGTTACGCACGTCTTCGTTGCGCGCGTCGATACGGTCGAGCGCACTTGCGGTAGCCGGATCGATCATCGCGGCTCCTGGGCGAGCGTGCGCACGGAAGCGCGCACCGATTCGCCGCTTTGTCGCAAATATGTGTCGGCGCATGCGAGCGCACGCCGCACGAGGTCGGCGCTCTGTGGCGTGCAGAGCGCGACGACGTGTAAGGTCGATCCTTCGCGCCGCACGAGCAACTTGATTCGCGTGCCGTCGACACCGACGGTGAGCGACGTACTAAACGGCGGATAACTCCGCGCCTGCTCGAACGCGGTTTCGTCTTTAGGACGCGAGCGTATGTCGCGCGTTACGCTCGGCGCCACGTCTCGCCGAGCGAGTCGGTCCGGCTTCGCCTCGCGCGCGAGCGGCGCGAGCGGCGCGGCCTTCTGCGCCGCGGCCGGCACGGGTGCGATGCGCGCACCCGATGCGATAAACGACGGATCGCTCGCGCGACGCGCCGGTAATCCGCGTGCCGGACCGATCTGCGCGAGATGCAGCGCGGAGAACCAGGCTTGCGAAAGCGAACGCCTGTCGGTATACGGCAAGCGCGTGCGTACCACGGCGATAGAGCGGTTATCGATGGAATCGGTCACGGTATCCCTCACTCGGCATGAGGGCAGCATACGCCATGCGTACGAACCGGAACGTAAGCGGCGTGTTACCGCTCAGTTACGCGCGCGACCATCGTCGAAGGCGGAGCCGCGTTCGATATAGAGCATCGCATGCGCTTCATCGAAGGTGAGGATGAAATTTTGCAACACGCCGAGCCCGACGTTGCCCGCGTCGAAACGATCCGCGAACGCGCCGCGCGTTGCGAGCATCACGTCCGTATCGACGTGATAGAGCGAGATCGAGCCGAAATCAAGCTGGTCGAGAACGCTACGGTATGACGACGTCGCGCCGCCGATGCCGTAGCTATTATGCCGGACGGCGGAATACGGGACGAGGCCGCGATGACGCCGCTCGAACGGCGAATAAAGCAGCAGTTGCGCCGCGTTTCCCGTATCGATGACGAACGGCGCGCGCAGCATGCCGCTCACCGAGAGCCGCACTTCGGGCAAGCCGCGATCGACGTCGAGTGCGAGCGCTTCGCCCGTACTCGGCGAGCCGGCCGGCGGTGCGAACGTCATCGTATGGGCTGCGAAATCTATGCGCACGAGAGAGGCTGCGAAAAACGGATAGCCGAGGATGCCGTCGGCGTGGAAGGCGCCCGCGGAGGACGTAGCGAGGTCCAGCGTCGTGACCACGACGTTCGTTAAGAGCCCGCGGTTACCGACGCGTAATTCGGGAAGCTTCGCAAGTTTTAGGCCACCCGTGCGTGCGGCTCCGCTCGCTTCGAACGTACCGCTCGTGGAAAGTCCGAGTTGCATCGCGACCGTTCGATCGACGAGGATGCTTTGGGCGCCGGTATCGACGAGAAATTGGTACGCGTGCCCGGCGATCGTCACCGGCGCATAGAGGTGCCCGTCGCGAACCGAAAGTGCAACGGTTTCGGGCGCGCTCATCTCGATCGTGCGCGCCGCGAACGGCGCGAACGTTGCCGGATCGATCGGCGCGCCCACATCGATCGCCGTCGTTATCTGCTGCGTATCGTACGCGTGATCGCCGTCGGAAATGACGCTGCGGAACGGGTACCGGCGGCCCGAGACGCTGCGCCAGTCGCCGAAGTCGACCGTCGCGCGGCCGTCATCTTCCTCATAGGCGATCCGCGCCGGCAACGACGTACGCGTATCGACGTAGAGCGTTTCGGTTTCGCCGCCTTCCGCGGCGACGTCGAGCACGTACGTCGGACGCTCGGCGATAACCGAACGGCCGCGCAACAGACAGCGATCCGGCCGCAGCGCGAATTCGCCCGAATCGATAAAGTGTTCCGTGCGCGCGCGCCGCGCGAGCGAACCCGTCAACTCGCGCGCGTTACCGTTCGCGTCGTCGTACCAGAAACGCGCACCGTTACGCAGCGTCTTCTCGTCGCGCGGGCCTAGGTGTTCGTCCGTGCGCTCGCGGTCGTTCTCGCGCCACGTCGTAAACGTTCCCGTCAAACCGCCGCCCGCGAGCATACCGGATATGGTCAGTTGCTTGACTTCTCCGGCACCCGCATCGGCGATCGCGAGCGAATAATTTTGGAGGATCGACGTTAGACTCGGCAGGCGCTCCGCGAGGGCCGGCCGCCCGGCGGTAAGCGTGGCCAAAAGGAACGCGCTAGCGAGCCCGATACGCGCGGTACGCTTCAAGTACGCGCGCCACATAGCTCTGCGTCTCGGGAAAGGGTGGCGCGCCGCCATATCGTTCGACGGCGCTTGGGCCCGCGTTATATGCGGCGAGCGCCGACGGCAGATCTCCGCCGAATCGATCGAGCAACTCGCGCAAATACGTCGCACCGCCTCGAACATTCTGCACGGGGTCGTACGGATTCTCCACTCCGAGCGCCTGCGCCGTGGCCGGCATGAGCTGCATGAGCCCGACGGCACCGGCCGCCGACACGGCGCGAACATCGAAGCCCGATTCGACCTTCGTTACGGCAAGCGCGAGGGCCGGATCCAGGCGGACGCTTTGGGCGGCTCGGCTCACGAGCCGCTCCGTTTCTCCCGCGACGAGCGTCGCGAATCCGAGCGGGCGCGACGGAACGAACGGAGACGGCGCAGACCCGCCGAGCTGCGCGAGCCGGCGTTCGACGAGCGAGAGATCCGTAGCGAGGCTCACGCGCGCGCCTCGAGTAGCGCGGCGACCGAACGCAGCGTCGCAAGTGTCTCCGCCGCGGCGACTTCACCGCCCCGGCGCATGAAGGCGTGCAGCGCGGGTTCCGCCGCGACCGCTAGCGTCAAACGCTCGCTCGCGGCGGCCATACCGACGGCTCGCGCATCGCTGCTTTCGGCGAGCATCGCGAGGGCCGCTCGAACCGCGCGGGCGCCCGCCGAATGCTCGGGCGATACCACCGCCTCCATCGTACGGCTGGTGCTTGCCAGCACGTCGATCGCAGGATAGTGGCCGGCGCGTGCGAGTGCGCTAGAGAGCACGATGTGTCCGTCGAGTAAGGAACGCGTCGCATCGGAAAGCGGTTCGCGCTCGTCGGCTCCGTCGGAGAGCACGGTCGCGAGCAGCGTGATCGAACCATGCGAGGCGTTGCCGGCGCATTCGAGATAGCGCGCGAGATCGGCCCAGACGGACGGCGGATAACCGCCCCGGCCGACGGGCTCGCCGAGGCCCACGCGTTGTTCGCGCAATGCCGCCGCATAACGCGCTAAGCTGTCGAGAACGAGCACCACGTGCAGCCCGCGGTCGCGCAAGAGGCGCGCCTGCGTCATCGCGACGAGGGCCGCCCGAACGCGTTCGGCGGAGCTGCGATCGCTCGTCGCACACACGATGGTCGAGCGCCGGTCGAGGCGATCGAACCATGCCTGTGCTTCACGACCGCGTTCGCCAACGAGCGCGAGCACGACCGCATCGCCGCCCGCGCCCGCCACGATGTGCTCGAGCAGCGTCGTTTTGCCGGCTCCGGGCGCGCCGAAAAAGCCGACACGCGCGCCCCGGCCGATCGTAAGCAAACCATCGATAACGGGCACGCCCGTCCAAAACGCTGCCCGTACCGCTTGACGGCTGCCGGGCGAAGGCGCTCCGCTCGCTCCGACGGTTACCGCGCGGGCCGCAAGCGGACCGCGCCCATCGAGTGCCGCTCCGGTCGCATCGATCGCACGCCCGAAAGCGGCGAAGCCGAGTGGCACGGCGAGCGCCGTCGAATCGACTGCGACACGATCCCCGACCGCGATCCCGCCGAGCGGTCCGAAGGGTACGATCGCGACGCGCGAGCGTTCGACCGCGGCGATCTCACCGCACAGCGATGCGCCGGTGGACGTATGGATGCGGACCCCACCGCCGACGCTCGCGCCCGGCAACGAGGCGATCACCGTCTCGCCGAGCGTTCGAACCACCCATCCGGCACCGTGCGCGATCATGCGTTTGCGAGCGACGCGCGATCGAGTGCCCCGCGCACGCGGAAGCGCAGCCGCGACTCGAGCGCGCCGTCGCGAACCTCGACGATAAAGTCGCCCGGCGCGAGCGACGAATCGATGCGCTTTGGAAGCGGCGTGCGTACGCGCTCCGCGTCGGCCGCGGACAGCGCGAGCGACACCGGTTCGAGATCGCGCGAGGCGTCGACGACGCGCGCGACGAGCGTTTCGAGTTCTGCCGGTGCCAGCGCGAGCTCGCGACCGAGTACGTGCTCCGCAACTGAAGCGAGTAACGAATCTTTGTTGCGTTCGAAAGCTTCGTGCGCTGCCAAGCGCATAGCGGCCAATTCGTGCACGGCATCCGCGTGCTCGAACTCCGCCGCGCCGCTCGTTATCTCCACCGGCGCTCGTGACTCGGTAAGCGGTTCTGCCGGCGCCGCATGCTGCGCTGCCGAAACCGCGAGCGCGCCCGAACCGTGCACGAACACGGCCAGGGGGATGAAGCGCTCATCCACGGCGCAGCACCGTTTCGTAATCGGGAATGACGGGCGAACCGTTACGCGACATACGTCGCACGATCGCGGCGCGTTCGTCCGGCGGATATAACTCCAGTACCGCAGTCGCCGTAGCGGCGGGCAACGCGCTGATGATCGCGGCCGCCGTGTGAGGCGGCTCGTTCGCAAGCGCACCGCGCACGTGTGCCGGTGCGAAAGCGGCCACGGCGGCTGAGGTGCGTTGCACCGCGAGGCGTTGCAGTACGGATTCGCAGAGCGCGCTTGCGGGCTTCGCTCCAAAGCGCACCGCAAGAACGAGCCCGAGCGCAGAGAAGGCGCTCGGGGCGAGCATCGCCACGAGTGCGGCGAACGGTCCGTACGGTGCGCCGTGATGAGCGGCTGGTGCGGAGAACGCCATCTCTTCGACGGCGACGGCATCGCCGCGCTCCGCTTGAAGGCCGAGCGTTCCGAGAGCGAGCGTCCGAACCTTCGATAGATCGGCATGAAGGGAGCGGTCGACTGCGATTGCGACCGAGATACGCTCCAGCCGGCCGCCGGGTGTTTCGATTTTTTCATCCTGGGTTTCGCTGCCGCGATCGACACTCGCATTTCGTTTCGCATACGTCTTGGCGGCGCTCTTATACGTCTCGTCACTAATCGTCGTACCGATGTCGCGGCTGCCGATCGGTTTCCGAATGATGTCGTGTACTTCGCGAGCGCGCGGATCGTAAGCCACGCGGACACGCACGATCGACGCTCCGGCACCGAGCGCGATATCGAGCGCCGACTGTAACGACGCTTGCAACGCTTGCGCTTCGTCCGACCCGCCTCCCGTCGCTTCACCGAGCGCGAGGCCGCGATCGTCGAGGATGGCGACGCGTTTGGGATCGAGCCCGGAGACGCCCGCCGCGACGAATTGACGAACGCCTTCGAGCGACGCTCGAGTCAGCGTCGCCCCGGGCCGTAGCGTGAGCCGCACGGAGGCCGTCGCGGCGTGCGAATCTTCATCTGCGAACGTGCCCGTTTCGGCAGGCGCGATGATCACGCGCGCTTCTTCGACGCCGGGTAAGCCGCGCAAGCCGCTCGCGAGATCGCCCGCGAGGCCGTCGCGCTGCTGCGCGTCGAGTACGGACTGCGGCGTGAGCGGTCCCGCCGCCGCGAGCGCTTCACGCGACGAATTTAAATGGGCGTGCGGCACACCGGCGAGCGACAGTTTAAGCAGTAAAGCGTTCCGCGAACCGATATCGACGCGCACGTTGTCTGAGCCCGCTGCGAAAGCGACGTTCCACTCGGCAAGCGACCCGACGACTTCTGCAACCTGTTCGCTCTGCAACGGTGCCGCGAAGAGATTCACGCTCGTATCGCGTTGCATGTAGAATGTTAGCGCGAGCACGCCGACCGCGGCGATCCCGATGAACGCCGCGACGACGCGAGCCCGTAGCGCGAGCGCATTCCAGCGCAGCAGTAGTGCGCGCATCGTCAGACCTGCATGCCGAGGATCGTCGAGAGCGCCTGCGACGCACGCGTTGCGGCGGCACTTGCAAGCGATAACGCGACGTCCGCTTGCGCGCGTTGCAAGACCATCTCTTGTAAGCCGCCGTGGCCGGCGGCGAAGGCTCGCTCGCTACGATCGGCTCGCTCGAGCGACGCGCTCGCATCGCCGAACGCCCGGCCAAGTGCGCCTGCGAAGCTCGCGTCTTCCGAAGCGCCGGCATCGCGAGCGGAAAGCGGTGCGTCGGGAATACCGGTCGCTGCCTTGAGAGCCGGAACCAAAGGCTCGATCGTCACTGCACGCGCCCCATATCGATCGTGCGTTCCGCGAGCCGCTTTCCGAGATCGAAGACGGAGGCATTGGCTTCGTACGCGCGCTGAGCGTCGAGCACCGCGACCATTTCCGTGACGGCATCGACTTCGGAGCCCGCTTGCGACGTCGCTCCGAGATAGCGTATTGCGGGCGTTGCCTGCGCATCGTCCGCAATCTCGTCCGGATCTTCGGGCGGATCGTAACGCTGCGAATCCTCGCCCGCCGCCGCGACTGAAAAGCGCGGCACGAGCCGTTCGAAATGCGCACCATCGGCTTCGGCCGCAGCCACGTTACGTGCCGCGAGATCGAGTGCGGAGCGCTGCGCGTCCATGCCCGCCGCGGCGGTCTGTAGAATATCGAATTCGCTCATTTCTGCAAACCTACCGCCTGCAGATGAACGCTATGCTGCCGCCGCTTTGCGAGCCGATGAGATTGGCGACGCATTCTATTTTGCGACGGTCTTGAGTTCTTCGAGCCGCGCATGCATCGCCGAGGTAAGCGCATCGACGAAAATCGCGGCGTTTGCGGCTCGCGCCATCGTGCCCACAGCGGGCGCGCCGCCGGTGTTGAGCGCAGCCGCCGTGCGAGCGAAGCCGGAGAGACGGTCGCGCGCGGCAAGCGCCGCATTCACAAGTTCGTTCGAAATTTCCATAGGCGAATTGTAAGCATCTCTTATTACTGCAAGCGCACAATGAGATGATCGTCGTATTAACTTGCCCCGAGTGAGAACCGAAATCAGTGATACACGATGCTATCTTTAGAGTGTCTCCTTAACGTCCGTCCCTCGCCCCGCGTCGCCCGCGCTTTACGGCTCGCACATAGCGCTCGTTTGCTCGCGTCTTGTTAATACCGACGGGCCACGAACCGGGTAACGGTCGCAGCAAATCGGCAAACGCACTCTCCGTTTTACGCAATTGCAGCGCGATTGCAAGCGAGCCTCACGCCGTCCGAGCCCTCGAGACGATCGCCCGAGCACTCGAAGACGCGGAAGCGCGAGAGCCCGCTCGCGTGCAGACTGCGGGAGATATCGACGCATCGCTCGACCTCGACGCAATTTTAACGAACGCACTCTCGCTTGCGGTGGAGGTAACGCAAGCGGAACGCGGATTTATCGTTCCACGCGGCCCGGGCCGGCTCGTTGCGGTGGAGGGCGTCGACTCGCGCGAACACCAACCGAGCGTTACGCCGCGGACGCGATCGGTCGCATGCGTTCCGCTCGACGTTCGCGGCGAAACGATCGGCGCGCTCTATCTCGATTCGCAAAGCGACCGTCCGTTGCAACTCGGCGCTCGGCCGATACTTACGGCACTCGCAACGCAAGCGGCACTCGCAATCGACTGTACCGAAATATTCGCTGACGAACGCGGGCGCGTCGAAAACGTATCGGCGCTACAAGCTTTCCAGATACGCATTTTGGAGGCGATCGCAAGCGGCGTCATCACGATCGCTTCCGATCGCTCGATTTCGTCTTTTAATCGGTCTGCCGAAACGATGTTCGGCGTACCTGCGGAAACGATGGTCGGCAAAAATGCGGGCGCGCTCGCCGCGCACATTCCCGATTTGCCGGAGCTGCTCGATATCTATTTCGATAGCGGCACGATCAAGCTGCGCGCCGAGGTCGACGCGCGCCGCCCCGATATGAACGATCGCACGTTCGAGATTCAACTCGCGCCGCTCGAAACGGCCGAGGGCCCCGGCATCGCGATCGTCGTTACCGACGTGAGTAAATACCGCCGCTTGGAACTCGCGCACGAAGCCCAGATCACGAAGGCCGGGCGTATCGCCGAAAGCTTTTCGCGTTACCTCGCACCGCACGTCGTCGAGCGTTTAATGAACGACCCGGCTTCGGTCAAGCTCGGCGGCGAGCGCCAGCTCGGTACGATGATTTTCGCAGATATCCGCGGCTTCACGTCGCTCGCGGCGCGGCTTCCCGCAGAACGCGTCGTCGAGATGCTGAACCTCTATTTTGAAGAAGCGGTACGCATCGTCTTCCAGTATGACGGGCTCCTCGATAAATTTTATGGCGACGGCCTAATGGCCGTCTTCGGGCCGCCGCGCACCCGTCCCGACGACGCGAGCCGCGCGATTCGCGCGGCGATCGCTCTGCACGAAGCGGTAGAGCGGCTCGCGCCGTTGCTCGATTATCCGCTTAAGATCTCGGTCGGACTCGCCACGGGCGAGGTCGTCGCCGGGCACGTCGGCAGCACGAAGCGCATGGATTACACCGTTATCGGAGACGCCGTCAACCTCGCAAGCGGGCTGCAGAGTGCGGCGCCGCCCGGGACGATCTATTGCGACGAAGAGACGATCGCACGAGCGGGCCCTATCGGCCTGCCGCTGGAGCGGCGCACGGCCCACATTAAAGGCCGTAACGGTTTCACGACCGTCTATGCGATCGAACCGCTACGCAATCGCTCGCTTCGGGATGTCACGCCCGTAGGATAGAAAAGCCCCGCGATCGCTCGCGGGGCTCATGCGATTCGAACCGATGCGCGCGTTTAGCGCTTCGAGAACTGGAAGCGTTTGCGAGCGCGCTTGCGACCGTACTTCTTCGACTCTTTCTCACGCGGATCGCGCGTCAGCAGGCCGTTCTTACGGAGCGGTTCGCGAAGCGATTCGTCCATTTCGAGCAGCGCGCGTGCGATACCGTGCCGGACGGCTCCGGCTTGCCCGGCGACGCCGCCGCCTTCGGCCTTCACGTGCACGTCGAAACGCGACGTGGTCTGCGTGACTTCGAGCGCTTGGCGCACGATCATAAGCAGACTCGGCCGCGGGAAATACTCTTCGACCGTTTTCTTATTGACGGTAATGATGCCCTGACCCAAGACCAGCTTCACGCGGGCCACGGCGCGCTTGCGGCGGCCCGTTCCGCCGAATTGTTCGGTAGCTTCCAAGACTAGAAGAGCTCCTTCGGCTGCTGCGGCGCATGCGGATGAGCGGCACCGGCGTAAACTTTGAGGCGGCGCAGTTGTACGTCGCGCATCCGATTGGTCGGTAACATGCCGCGCACCGCACGCTCGATCAAACGCTCGGGATACTTGCGCTTCACTTCGAGCGCCGTCTCCGTGCGCAAACCGCCCGGAAAACCACTGTGACGGTGATAGACTTTTTGCGTCCACTTATCGCCGCCGAGTTCGATCTTCTCGGCGTTGAGCACGACCACGTGATCGCCGTCGTCCATGTGCGGCGTCCAGGTCGGCTTGTGTTTGCCGGAAAGTGCCTTCGCGATGCGCACGGCGAGAACGCCAAGGCGCTGGCCGGCCGCGTCGACCACATACCAGTCGTGTTGAGT
>CAXTIY010000068.1:0-12443 GCA_964244215.1 uncultured bacterium | reverse complement strand
ACGCTGCGGGCAACGTAAGCAACACGAGCGGCACCGGCAACGCAAGCGGTGCGAGCAACGCCGTGCAAGCGGATTCCGCATTCGCGAAATTGTCTGCGGCAGTCGTGCGTCAGTATCTCGAAGCGGTCAAGCGCGGCGATGAAGACGGCGCCTATGCCGCGCTCGGCTCGACTCCGGGCGCCAAGGGAGCGGCGCTTACGGAGCAGGGTGTCGTCGATTCACAGACTCATGTCGGCCGGATCGACGCGCACGCTGCTGCCAACGACAACGCACTCGTCAGCGTACAATTGCAAACGTCGAACGGTCCGTACTACGGGCAATATACGGTGCATAAGACCGAGACGGGTGCCGCCGTGATCGTCTCGCATTCAATCGTTAAGCCCTAAAGCATTTTCCTCGGCAGGGCGCGGGTTAAGCTTTCCTGTGAAGCCGCGCTCAATTGCTACGGAAGGTCTCGACCCGCCGGGAGCGATAGACGCACGACCATGCCCTCCGGTCTTCTGCGGCTGCGTTCGCTCGTTGCACTGCTCGCCAGTCTTATCATCACTCTTGCGGTTACGTTGCCCGCGATTGCCGCCTCGACGATCGCGGGCGTTCGGGTCGACGCGCAACCGAGTGGCGGCGCCCTCGTAACGATTTCCTTTTCCGGTGGGGCGGCGGCGTATCGTGTCGTCGGTGCGGGAACGCCTGAAACAGCCATCATTTTCGATGGAGCGCAAGTCGGGCCACAGATACCGCCGACGGTTGCAGGCACGGGCCCGATCAGCAGCGTTTCCATCGCGCAGACCGGTACCTCGAGTAGCGTCGCGCTTCACCTTACGGGCGTCGCGGGCGTACGCGTGCGAGCGGCCGGCGGCGCCGTCGTCATCGACGTCGCGAACCCGGCGGGCACCACGCCCGCGGGCGCAGGTGCCTTCGGTGCGCCGCCGCCGACGGCAGCTGCGGTTCCGGCTTCGAATACCGAAACGCAGATCGTACTTCTCAAATACGCCGACGTGAGCGAGATCGCGGGCGTTCTCGTTGCCGGCTCGAGCGTCACCACGAACGATACGTTCGTTCCGACGCAAAGTAACGTCGGCGCATCGTCGCTCGGCGGTAACACGATCGGCGGCGGAGGCGGCTTCGGCGGCGGCGGCGGCGTGCAGCAACAGCAGACCTTCGGCAACTTCGGTGCTGCGGGCGGCGCCGGCGGCGGGCTCGCGCAACGCCTCAACGATAACGTTGCGATCGACCGGCGGCTCAACGCGATCATCCTCACGGGCACGCCCGACGTGGTCGATCCCCTGCGAGCGATGATCGATCGGCTCGACATTCCGGTGCCGAGCGTTTTGCTCGAATGCGAGATCGTCGAGCTCAGCGATACGGCGGCGCGCAACATCGGGCTCGACTTCTCGCCCGACGGGAGCGGCATCGTCGTTAACGGTTCGTCCGGTTCGACAGCCTCCTCGACGACCACCACGGGTTCCAACGGCTACACCGTTCACAGCCTGCAGACCGGAACCGGCGGCTTCTCGTTCGGTGCGAACCTGTACGCGCAGATCAGCGAAGGCAACGGCCGCGTCCTTTCTAAGCCGCGCATTCTCGCGCAGAGCGGTCAACAAGCATCGATTCTCACGGGCGACGCTATTCCGATTTTCACGTCGGTTACCGCAGCGAACGTCGGCGTCTCGAGCCAGGTCAACTACATCAACGTCGGCGTCAATCTGCAGATCGCTCCGCGCGTGAGTTCCGACGGCATCGTCACGTCGCATATCTTCTCCGACGTTTCGAGCGTGACGGGCTACACGAATAACGCACCGCAGATCAGTCAACGCACGACGAGCACGCTCGCTTCGGTTAAAGATGGTGAAGCGTTCGTAATCGGTGGCCTGCTCCAAGATAACGAAACGCGTAGCCTCAGTAAGTTGCCGTTCATTGGCGACTTGCCGATCATCGGCGTTTTGTTCCGCCACGTCAGTACGACGAAGCAGCAAACGAATCTCTACATCGTCGTAACGCCGCACATCATCCAGCCGGGCGCGGCATCGGTGTTCTCGCCGGTCGCAACCCCACTTTCGAGCCCCGCCCCGCTACCGCAGAGTTCGGCGCCCCCGCCGCCCGCTTCACCCGCACCGTGATCGTTCGGAACCTCCTCGTCGCCGGCACGCTCGCTGCCGGCCTCGTTAGCTGTGCGCCGAACGTTCCGGGAATCGCCGATCCCGTGCGCGTCGACGCGCACTGCAAACCGCGAGAAGCGCGCATTACGGGCATACGGAGCATCCTCACATCCACGAACGACATGCTCGACGACGATCGCCCGACCGAAAGCCAAGTACGCGAAGCGGTTTCGGCGGGCGACGGTGCGATCGCTTATTGGAACGATCAACTGCTGCTCTTACCGAAGACCGCGCCACGCCTGGGCGAAAGCGACGGCTTCGTGCGTGTACGCGCCGCGGGCATTCCGCCCTCGCCCACAGGCGCCGCGTACCGGCATCTGTATCTCAACGTACGCGATCGCGGCAGCTATCGTTGGGTCACGCTGCAGGCATTCGATCTGCAAGACATCTGTATCGAAGGCCACAAGCAGAGTTAGAGAACGAAGTCAGCCGGAAGCGCGGTTATTCTCACCCGTCGCGATGCGGCGAACGTCCGGCCCGATCAGTAACTCGATCGCGAGCGCAACTAAAAACATCAGCACGAGCGTCGGCCAAAGTTCGGCTTCGAAATCGACGATCGCGAGCACGAGTACGAGGCCCGCGACGATGAAGATCAAGCCGACCGCGAAGGCGATCGCACCGAGAAAAATCGCACGCGGATTACGCCCGGTTTGCCTGATGTCGTTCAGCAGCATTATCGGCGAACGCGTCCCCACGTTCCACACGATGAAAGCGAGCGAGGCGAGCACGATCGCCGCACCCAGCCGCCAGCTCGCATCGACGATCGACGCCGTGTCTATGAGTCGGCTCGCGCCGGTTCTTCATCCGGCCAGCGCGCGATCGTTCCGAGCGCGGCGCTCTTCACGACTTTGAGACCGAGCATCGCGCATTTCATCCGCGCGGGACTGATGCCGATGCCGACGTTCTCGAGAACGCGTTCGCCCGAGAGCCGCGCGACGTCTTCCAGCTTCTCCCCGCGCAGCGTTTCGGAAAGCATCGAAGCCGACGCCTGACTTATCGCGCAGCCTTTTCCGAAGAAGCGCACGTCGCTGACGCGGCCGTCGGCATCGATCTGTAAATCGAATCGGATGCGATCGCCGCACAGCGGATTGAGATCTTCGAACGTAGCGTCGGGCGTTTCGAGTGCTCCGAAATTCCGCGGATTGCGGTAATGATCCAGGATATATTCTTTGTAAAAGTCGTCCATTACGCCGTCACGCGAGCTTGAAGAGCGAGGCCGCGCGTTCGAGCCCGAGCACGAGCTGATCGACGTCTTCTTCGGTATTGTAGAGATAGAACGACGCGCGCGCGGTTGCGGGCCAGCCCATTTTTTCCATGAGCGGCATCGTGCAATGGTGTCCGGCGCGCACGCAAACGCCTTCGGTGTCGAGAATCGAGGCGAGATCGTGCGCGTGAATATCGGCGAAGTTGAACGAGATGACGCCCGAACGCTCGGCGAGCCGCTTCGGTCCGTAAATTGCGAGACCGCGCTCGACGAACGGCTCGAGCCGTTGCAGCGCGTAGGCCGTCAGACGACGCTCGTGCGCCGCGACCCAATCCATGCCGATCGAGGAGAGATAGTCGACTGCCGCGCCGAGCGCGACGGCGTCGGCGATGTTACTCGTGCCCGCTTCGAACTTCCACGGAATTTCATTAAACGACGTGTGCTCGTAGCCGACTTCTTTAATCATATCGCCGCCCGTGAGAAACGGCGGCATAGCTTCGAGCAACGCACGCTTACCATAGAGAAAACCGATACCCGTCGGACCGCACATCTTGTGGCCGCTGGCCGCCAGAAAATCGATGTCGAGCGCACGGACGTCGACGTTAAAATGCGGTACGGATTGCGCGCCGTCGACGAGGACGACGGCACCCACCGCATGCGCGAGCGGTATGATGCGTTCGAGCGGTGCGATCGTGCCGAGCGTGTTCGAGACGTGCGACAGCGCGACGAGCTTCACGCCTTGCAACTTGCGTTCGAGATCTTCGAGTTCGTGTACGCCGTCTGCGTCGACATCGATGAACCGCAACTCGGCACCGGTTTTTGCCGCGAGCAGTTGCCACGGCACGAGATTGGAATGATGTTCGAGGCGCGACGTCAAAATCGCGTCGCCGGCGCGCAGATTTTGCAAGCCCCAGGTGAAGCTGACGAGATTGATCGCTTCCGTCGTGTTGCGCGTCCAGATGATTTCGGCGGACTCGGCGGCGTTAACGAACCGTGCGACTTTTTCGCGGGCCTGCTCGAAGGCTTCGGTCGCGCGCTCGGCGAGCTCGTAAACGCCGCGATGAATGTTTGCGTTATCGTGCGTGTAGTAGTGCACGAGCGCGTCGATAACGGCTTGCGGTTTCTGCGAGCTCGCGGCGGAGTCGAGATAGGCGAGGCGTTTACCGCGCGACGTCGGCTGGGCGAGTAATGGAAAGTCGCGCGCGATTTCGGTCGCGCGCTCGTCGCGGGAAGCGATCATACGCCCGTTTCGACCGCAGCCGGACCGATTTTGTTTTCGAGCGCGGAGCGAATCTCGTCGCGCAAGGAGGCCGGTAAATGCTCGACGGCCGGTTCGAAAAAGCCGAGCGCGATCATCCGCTCGGCGTCCGCGCGCGCGATCCCGCGCGTTTCTGCATAGAAAAGCTCTTCTTCCGATATGGCGCCGACCGTCGCGCCGTGGTACGCCTTCACGTCGTTTGCGGCAATTTCCAGAGCGGGAATCGAATCGATGTGGGCACCGGGCGACAGCAGCAGTGCATCATCGCGCAGCGAAGCGTCCGTGCCGTGCCCAGCGGCAAGGATCTTGATATTGCCGAGATAGCGGCCCTGACCGTGGCCCGTGCCGGCGCTGCGAACGATCGTACGCGACTGCGTATCGCTCCCCGAATGTACGGACTCGGTCTCGACATCGACGTGCTGATCGCCGTCGGAGAAGAAGAGCACCACGGCCATGGCTTCCGCCCCGCGCGCGCTCTCGTAAACGCGAAAACGTGAGACGGCGTGCCTCCCGCCGAGTTCCGCGAGCGCGAAGCTGAGTTTCGCTTCGACGCCGAGAACCGCGCGGCGCGTCACGATCAGGCGCGTTTCGAGCGCGGCGCGCTGTTCGACCGCGTAGTTGAGTTCGGCGCGTTCGCCGAGCACGAGCTCCGTGATGCCGCAAACGAACGGGGCACCGGCAACGGCCGCAATTCGCTCGACGACCGTCGCGCGTGCGCCGTCGCCAAGCGATACGAGCGTATATGGAAAAAGTGCCGCGGCGCGAGCTTCATAGCCGATGACGAGCGGCTCTTCGACCGTGACGCCCGCAGGAACGTCCACGAACGCGCCGTGGTTTTGAAAGGCGAGTGCGAGCGAAGCAAACTTATCGTCGCGCGTGTCGACCGCTTTGCCGTATGCGCGTTCGAAGGCACTTCGATGACGTTCTTTCGCGAGAGAGAAACGTTCGATCGTCACGCCGTTCTTGCGTGCGTTCGGCAGGAGCGCCTCGACATCGAGCTCGACGCCCGAGGACGCTTCGAACGGGACGATCGCGCTTAAATCGAGTTTAGCGAGATCGTGCTTCCAACTCTTTCCGCCGCGCACGGACGAATTGACGGGCAGTTCTTCGTATCGCGCGAGCGCGTCGTACCGCGCGACGGCTTCGATCGAACCTTCGCCCGTGTGCCCGAGTAAGGCGTCGAGCGATCCGCGGCCGACGCCGCGTACCGCGACGTCGCTAATGGGCACCGGCGGCGACCTCTTCGCGGATGGCGTCGTAGCCGTCGCGTTCGATCACGTTCGCGAGTTCCGGGCCGCCCGATTTAACGATGCGGCCGTCCATCATGATGTGCACGTAATCCGGGGCGATGTACTGCAGGATGCGCGGATAGTGGGTGATGATCAGGAAGCCCGTGTCCTTGCCCGCTTCGGAAGCGCGCATCGCATTAACGGAGGCGCCGACCGAGCGGAGCGCGTCGACATCGAGTCCGGAATCGGTTTCGTCGAGGATCGCGTATTTCGGGCCGATCATCGCGAGCTGCAACATCTCGAGCCGCTTCTTTTCACCGCCCGAAAAGCCGTCGTTCACGTAGCGCGAAAGAAACGCCGCGTCCATATCGAGGACGTCGAGCTGCTCAAAAATCATGGCGCGAAATTTCGAGGGCGTCAGATCGCCCGGCCGCACGGCTTGGCGCGCGCTGCGGATGAAGTTCGCGACGCTCACGCCCGGAATCGCCGCCGGATATTGAAATGATAGAAACAAGCCGGCTTTCGCCCGCTTATCGGGGGCCAGGCCCACCAGTTCCTCACCGTCGAGCCGGATCGAACCTTCGCCCACGGCGTAATTCGGATGGCCCGCAGCCGAGAAAGCTAACGTCGATTTACCGCTGCCGTTGGGTCCCATCAACGCGTGAACGCTGCCGGGTTCGATCGCTAGGTCGATTCCCTTGAGAATTTCGTTGCCTTCGACGCTCGCCCGCAGGCCGGAAATGTGTAATCCTCGCTCGCTCATATCGGCCTAATGGTAGGCGGCGTGGTCGGGAAAGTCAAGGAAAGTGTGGACTATCCCTCGGCTTCATGCTACGCTCGGCACGAGCATGTACGAGACCCGCTTTTTCCAATCGACGCGTGGTAAAATCGTGTCGGCGCTGCGCCGGCGGCGCACGGCTTCGGCCGTGGAACTCGCGGCGGAGTTCGGCCTGACGCCTAATGCCGTGCGGCAACAGCTCACCCTTTTAGAGCGGGACGGCTATGTAACCGAGCGCTCCGTCAAGCGCGGCCCGACGAAGCCCACGCTCGAATACTCCTTGACTGCGGGCGCGGATTCGCTCTTCCCGCAACGCTACGATCGCATGCTCGGAGCCGTGCTGCGCGAAGTTAAAGTGACGTTCGGTCCCGATGGCCTCGACACCGTAATGAAGAGCCTCGGCCGGCGTGAAGTGGAGAAGTATCGCGAGAAGCTCCTCGCGCCGGATGCCAAGGGTCGCGCGATCGAACTCGCCGCGTTGCTGCGGGAGAGCGGTGTCGAAGCGGACGTCGTCGAGACGGCAGCCGGGACCGTGGAACTGCGCGAGCACAACTGTCCCTATGCGAGCACCGTCGGAGAGCACCCGGAAGTGTGCTCGATCATCCATACCGTTCTGACGGAAACCGTCTCGGGAGAGACGATTCAAATCGAGTCGCTCGCAACCGGCGGCGACGCGTGCCGGTTCGAGATCGCGCCGGCTCGCGAAGCCGTGCGTATCTGACGAACGCCAAGGAGTAACTAACCACAATGAATTTTGCAAAATTTCAAGAGCTCGTCGAGAAACGCACCGGTTTCCGCACGATGGACAATCCGATGGCGAGCGGTGAGTATTTCAGCGACTCCTGCGGAGATATGTACACCTATTATCTGAAGGTCGGCCCGGGCGACGTGATCGAGGACGTCTCTTATTTCACGACCGGCTGCGGCTTCGGCACGGCGACGTGCAGTTTGCTCGTCGACCTCGCGCACGGCAAGACGCTCGATCAAGCGTACGCGATCACGGACGCCGATATCGAAGCCCAACTGGGCGGCTATCCAGAAAAGAAAAAAGATTACCCAGAGCGTTCTCGCCTCGCGTTACAAGCGGCGATCGACGATTTTCGTAGTAAACGCGCCGCGGGCGCGATTACGGATGCCATGCTCGCGCAAGCCGCCCTCGCGGCTGCCGCCGTGCGTGCGGCGACGTTGCCCGGAAACGGTCGCACCTCGCAAGACGACGCCCAAGATGCGCAGCCCACACCCGCGGCGACGGACGACGGCAAGGTCCTAATCAAACTGCACTAGTCATAGCGGTTTAGCGCAGATATGGGTTCGTGCGGCGCTCCTCGCCAATCGTCGTTGCCGGGCCGTGACCCGGCACGACGAGCGTGTCGTCGGCGAAGGCGAATAGCTTCGAGCGGATGCTCGCCACGATATCGGCGAGCGAGGTGCCGCCGAGGTCCCAGCGGCCGACGGCGCCCGCGAAGAGCGTATCGCCCGTAAGTAGCATGCTTCGGCCGCCGAGTTCGAGTGCGAACGACACGCTGCCCGGCGTGTGGCCCGGTGTGTGCAGCACGTCGAGCTTTGCCCCACCCGCACGAACGCGATCGCCGTCTCGCAGGTCGCCATCGAGCGACACGACGCGCGGCACTTCCATTCCGAGCCACTCCGCTTGCGCGACGAGCGCTCCGTACAGCGGAAGATCGGCCGGGTGCAAAAGTCCGAGCGCACCCGTGCGATCGCGCAGGTCGGCGAAGGCCGCGATGTGATCGGCATGCGCGTGCGTGTGTACGAGGTACGTCGCACGCACGCCGCGTTCGGCGAGCCGGCGCACGATTTCGTCCGTATTCGCGCCACCGTCGACGACGATCGCTTCGCCCGCAATTTCGTCGGCGACGATCGTGCACGTGCAAGCGAGCGGCCCGACGGCAAAGTGTTCGATAGTTACGGAATCGTGCAAGCAAAATCTCGATACGTCGCGTTAAAATAGCCGAGCGGAGATCCGTCGCTGAAGCCGCTCGCGAGCACGGCTCCGATGAAAATCGTGTGCGTTCCCGCGCTGTACTCTTCCGAGAGCTCGCAGTCGAGATACGCGAGTACGTTCGGCAGAATGGGCGCCCCCGAAGGGCCGGGCGTGTAAGGCACGGTCTCGAAGGGATCCGGAGCATCGCGCGAGGCGAAGCGCTCGGCGAGGTCGCGCTGATCGAGGCGCAGCAGGTTGACGCAAAAGCGGCCCGCTTGCGAAATAAGCGGATGGGTGCGCGATTGGCGATTGACGCAAATGAGAATCGTCGGCGGATCCGCCGAGACGCTCGTGACGGCGTTCGCGGTGAAGCCTTTGGGTTTACCGTCGAGCAGCGTCGTAACGATCGTGACGCCCGTCGGAAAGCGTCGCATCGCTTGCCGAAAATCGCTTTGGTTCATCCGAGGCGCGCGCCGATGCCGACGCCGTCGCCGACCGGTAGAATCGTCGCCGCGAGTTCCGGGTGATTGAGAAAGACGCGATTGAAGGCACGGATCGAACGCGTGGCAGCCGAGTCGTGTGCCGCCACTTCCGCTGCGGCCTGCCCGCTCCAGAGCAGATTATCGACGACGACGAGTCCCGATCGTTTGAGCATCGGCAACGAGAGCGCGAGATAATCCGCGTACTCTTCTTTGACCGCATCGATAAAGACGATGTCGAGATTGCGCACCGGAAAGGTCGGAAGCATTTCGAGCGCGGGCTGGTTGATGATCTCGACGGCCGCGTCGCGGCCCGAACGTTCGAAGAAGCCGCGCGCCACCCGCGTCCGTTCGATATCCGGATCGACGGTCCAAATATGTCCCGACGGCGGTAACGCGAGCGCCATCCAGAGCGTCGAATAGCCGTAAGCCGTTCCGAGCTCGAGAATACGATTCGCCTGCATCGCGTAGACGAGCGTCGAAAGAAGCCGGCCCGTCGCGCGGTTCACGATCGGCACGTCTTCGGCATGGCCGAGCTGCTCGAGTTCGAGCAGGAGCGGCGACGGATTACGCTGCAGCCGTTCTAAATACTCAAGGTCAAGCACGCCCTACGTTTGTTGCTTTCGCTCGTGGGGAACCTCTCGGAAGCGTCGAACGTGTCGCGTTCGAATCGAATCCACTCAGGTACTCGAAGGAGGCCTTCCCAAATGGCGATACTCGCCCCGCAAACATATACACCGAAGAAATGGACCCTTTCCGGCTTGCAAGGCATCTCGGACCAGACGCTGGCCGTGCATTTCGGGCTCTATGAGGGTTACGTTAAGAATACGAATCTGCTCAACGAGCAAATTGCGGAAAAAATTAAGTCGGGTGCCGTCTCCGGAGCCGATCCGGGTTTCGCGGAAATAACGCGCCGGCTCGGTTTCGAATATAATGGTATGGTACTTCACGAATATTATTTCGATAATATGACCAGCGGTGGCACCGGCAGCCCGACGAGCGGGAAACTGTTCGACGCCGTCTCGGCGAGCTTCGGCGATTTCGAAACGTGGAAGAAAGATTTCGCGGCCGTCGGCGGAATGCGCGGGGTCGGTTGGGCGATCGCGTATCAGGATCCGAAATCGGGCCGTATCTCGAATCACTGGATTACGTTGCACGAAGACGGAAACGTCGCGGGCTATAAGCCGATCGTGGTGATGGACGTTTGGGAACACGCCTTCTTGCTCGATTACAAACCGGCCGAACGCTCCAAGTACATCGAGTCGTTCTTCGCAAACGTCGATTGGGCGGCGACCGAAGCGCGCCTCACGGCGCCGGGCGCAGTCTAACACCTTGCAACGTCTGCGGCTATTTCCGCTCAACACCGTGCTCTTTCCGGGTGCGGTGTTAAATCTGCACGTCTTCGAGCCGCGCTACAAGCAGATGATTTCCGAATGCCTCGAGGGCGGCGAAGCATTCGGCGTTTGTCTCATTCGCGACGGCGATGCCGCGGGCGATCCGGACGTCATGCCGCACGAGATCGGGACGACGGCTGAGATCGGCGACGTAACGCCGCTCGAGAACGGTCGTTACTATATTAGTACGGTCGGACGGCAGCGTTTCCGTATCGAACGCGTCGTCGAGCGCGAACCGTATCTCACGGTCGACGTCTCTTATCTGCCGGAAGACGGACCGGCCGATGCGCTGACCGTCGCCGAGCTCGCGAGCGAGATTCGCGACGTTTTTCGCGATTATCTACGGCTACTGGTCGAGTTCTCGGGGATGCACGCCGATATCGAATTGCCGGACGATCCGATCGACGCGTCGTTTCTAATCGGCGATGCGTTACAAGTTGCGGATTCCATGAAGCAGCGTTTGCTCGAACTCTCGAGTACGGAACAACGGCTCACGGTCGAACTTGGCTTCTTGCGCCGGCTATTACCGCAATTACGCTCGCTGCTGGAACGTAAGCGCGAAGCGCCGCAAGCGCAGCCGACCGCGGCTCCCGGCGGCTCGTTCCGCACGACGCAAGAGAAATTCTTCGGAAAACATTTTAGCTTAAATTAAGCGGGATTCGGCTATCGGTCTCCGCCGCGGACACGACGTTGCGCATCAGTGCGATATTGGTTACCGGGCCGACGCCGCCCGGCACGGGCGTAATCTCCCCGGCGACCTCTGCAGCACTCGCGAAATCGACGTCGCCTAAGAGCACGCCGTTTCGAACCGTCGTGCCGACGTCGATAACCGTGGCTCCGGGCTGTAGCCAACCGCCGTCGATGAGTCCGGGCGCCCCCGCGGCGACGACGACGATTTCCGCCCGGCGCGTGTGGGCGCGAATGTCGAGCGTCTCTTTATGCGTCACGGTAACGGTCGCGTTTTGCGCCATCATGAGCAAACTCACCGGTAATCCAACAACGTTGGAACGGCCGACCACGGTCACGTCGCGGCCCGCGAGCGGCCAATGCAAACTGCGTTCCAGCAGCAACATCACGGCAGCCGGCGTGGCCGGAATAAAGCGAGCTCCGGTCGCGAAAGCGAGCCGGCCCTGATTGACCGGGTTGCTGCCGTCTACATCCTTACGCACGGCGATCGCGTCCGCAATGTTGCGAATCGAGAGATGCGGAGGAAGCGGTTGCTGCAAAATCACGCCGTGGATCGTCGCATCCATATCGTATCGCGCGAGTGCGGCGCGGACGCTCCCGTCGCTCGAATCGATCGGCAGCACGTCGACCTCCACGCTCACGCCGATGCGCTCGCCGAGTGCGCGCATGCCGCGCACGTACGCAAGACTGGAATCGTCTTCGCCGACCATCGCCACGAGCAGGCGTGGTGCGATGCCCGCTTGCGCCAGCGCCCGCGTCCGCGTGACGAGTCCCTCGCGTAATTCGCGCGCGATCGCGCGACCATCGAGGATGCGTGCCGTCATCGGCCAAGGTGTTACCACAGAGAGGAATGCATCGCCTGGAATACGTTCGCCGCGAAATCCGCCTCGGTGCGGCCTTTAGCGCTTCCGCTTTCGAGCGCGCCTTCGCCGCGTTTCGCGAGATGTATAACGTCGATCCGCTGCGTGGCCTTTGCGCGCCGGACGTGCTGACCCGGTATTGCGAGCTATACGAACGCGGCGCCGAGTTCGCGCACGAACGCTCCGCGCGAATCGGATTTCGCGGCGTCCCACTGCTTGCGGCCATCGTGGCCCCCGGCGTCGTCGCCTTCGAAGGCGAAGTCGACGCCGAACGCATGGGAGATTGGTAAGCGCCGGGGGCGCCTAGACCCGCTCTGCGAAACGAAGGATTATGCCTCGTAATACCCTGGTGCTACTAGCTGCGGGCGTGGCCGTCGTCGTGGTGGCGTTGACGATCAATTTCTATTTCGGGTCGGGCGGTGGGTCCTCGCCGCGCGCGGCCGGCGGCCCTGCCAT
>CAXTIY010000067.1:0-12531 GCA_964244215.1 uncultured bacterium | reverse complement strand
GAAAGCAGCAGACCGCGCAACGAGATCACGCCGAGCAATTTGCGATGCGGATCCGTCACGTATAAATAATAGATGAATTCGCTCTCCGGGCCGAGTTCGCGAATTTTCGCAATCGTCGCTTCGGTCGTGCGATGCGGATAGATCCACACGTAGTCGGTCGTCATCAAACCGCCCGCCGTGTCGGGTTCGTACAGGGCGAGTTCTTCGAGCTCTTCTGCGTAATCGCGATCTTCGATTTTCGCGAGCAGGTTCGCGCGTTGCTCTTCGTCGAGCTCTCCGAGCAAATCCGCCGCATCGTCGGAATCCATCTCTTCGATGATGTCGGCGGCGCGCTCGTCGCCGAGATCGCGCATGATCGAAAGCTGAACGTCGTGCTCGAGGTGTTCGAAAGCGTCGGCTGCCGTCTCGTCGTCGAGCGACTTGACGACGCGGGCGGCATCTTGCGTCGAAAGATCGGAGATGATCTCGGCGAGCTCGGAGGGGTGCAATCGCGAGAGCCGCGATTCGGATACGGCGAGTTGCACGCGCGCGGGGTTAACGTCGGTAATCGGAGCGACGTTATTCCAAGCGATTAACGTGCGCGGTACGCGATCCACGAGTGCGGGCGCCACGCGGCCGGCGCCGAGTCGCCGCAGCAGACCCGAGACACCGATGTCGGCTGCGACTACGCGTAGCGTGCCGCCCGTGTTGGCGATCTCCAAATCGTTGATGCGCACGACCTTGCGGCCGTCGACGTCGACGATTTGCTTATCGAAAAGATCTTTAATGAGGAAGAGCGCTTCGCCGTCGGATACGGGCTCTGCGACCGGGGCCGAGCGCAAGAGCATCGCGCCGTTATCGTCGACGTCGAGTACGTCGAGTACGGGTGCGACGCGTTGCCCGGCGCGCGTTCGGATTAAGATGCCGTCGATGCGTGGAAACGTGTCGTCGGGCGTATTGACGAAGAAATCGACGACGGTGCCTGCCGAGCGGCGCTCGGCATCGCCCGCCAGGACCACGCGTCGCCCGACGATTTCCGAGAGATAGCCGTCTTGGAATGCGATGCGCCTAGCCCTCCGCTCGGCGGCGCCGCCCGAATGGAACGAGCGCGACTGCGCCGAGCACGCACAAGAATGCGAGCCCATAAACGCGGCTCGAAGACTTGTGCTGGGCGTCGTAGGCGGCCCGCCGCGGATCGCTTTTGGGAACGCTGTCGATCGGACCCGGAATGAGGGCCGCCGTCGCTTCCATTTTTGGAATGATGGCGCTCGATTCGTACGCTGACGCCGCGAGGCCGATCGCGACGAGCGCGACGCGACCGAAGGCGAGCGGACGGGCGCCGGGCGAGATCCCGCGGCCGAGCGCCGCTACGATAGCGACGGCGCCGCATACCGTACCGAACGAGCCGATGCCGCGTATGATCGCGCCGATCAGGGTCGCGAACGTATCCATCTGCGGAACGATGCGGATCGCGATCGGTGCGACGATGAAGGCGAAGCCCGCCATAGCTCCGGCCCAGAGCGCGAGGACCGTGGCTTCGAGCGCGATAAGGAGACGTTCGATCATACGCCGCGCTCTTCGCGCATCGGAGGCTCGTGGACCCGCTACGTTGTGCGATCGACAGCGCTCGCGAAGCGGGTGCACTCTTACTCGAGCGCGCGCATCTGCCGCTCGAGCAAGAACAGAAAAGCGTGCGCGGCGACATCGTTACGGCCTCAGATCGCGCGAGCGAGGCGCTAATCGTCGCGCGTTTGCGAGCCGCCTTCCCGGCAGCATCCATCCTCGGTGAAGAGGGCGGAGCGTATGCCGGCACGAGCGACGAACGCTGGATCGTCGATCCGCTCGACGGCACGACGAATTACGCGCACGGCTATCCGATCTATTGCGTCTCGATCGCCTACGAACGCGCGGGCGAAGTCGTGGCGGCGGCGATCTATGCGCCCGTACTCGACGAACTTTACGCAGCCGAGCACGGAGGTGGCACCACGTGCAACGGAATCCCGGTTCGCGTTACCGATACTTCCGCCGTCGCCGATTCGCTCGTTTGCACGGGCTTCGTCCCTTCGTTTTACGAACGCAACGCTGAAAATTTCGCTCATCTTTCACGCATCGCGCAAGCGCTCCGGCGTGACGGGTCGGCCGCGCTCGATCTCGCCTTCGTCGCGCGCGGGCGGTTCGAGGCGTTCTGGGAGTACGATCTCAAGGCGTGGGACGTCGCCGCGGGCGCGCTGCTTGTGCGCGAAGCGGGCGGCCGCGTGACGGCGATCGACGGCGGCGCATTTACCGTGGCCGGCGGTTCCGTGCTCGCGACTAACGGCGCGATCCATCGCGAGATGCTTGAAGAACTCGTCTGACGAATGTTCGCGCGTCGCACTTCGCACGAGGGAGATCGTATTCGTGTTTAAGCGCTCTCTCGCTCTGTCCGCGTCGCTCGCCGCACTCGTTTCATTCGCCGCTCCCGCGTCCGCGCAGGGCGGGGCGCCCGTGTTGATCTCGTCGTGCACCGTCTTACGGGCGGCGCCGCTGCGACCGGCTTATCCGAATTATTGGTATCCGTATTACGACCGCGTTCGGTTTCCCCAGCAGAGCGTGCCGGTCACGGACGGCCTCGCGATAACGTATCAGAACGTCGGCACGACCGTCGCCGATCGCGTCGCGTTCGAGGTTAACTACCGCGGCCAGCGCGACAAGATCGTCGATGTCGGAAAATTCTCGCCCAACGTGTCGATCGCGCACACGTTCGGTAATTACGAAGGCCTCGCGTATCTCGGCCAAACACCGGATTCGTGCCGGGTCGCAGCCGTGCGTTTCGTGGACGGCCACGTCTGGCATGCCAAGCACGCACGCATGCAGGCGCGCTAAAAGATTAGTGACTAAAAGTCGGAAGCCGGCGGATCGACGCACCGCTTTAGCGCCAGGTCGTCGCCGAGCACCACGCGCAGCGGCGTTCCGGGCGGCACGACGATCTCTTTGCCGCGGTGCAATGCGTTATAAGCACCAACGGCGATGCCGAGCACGGGCACCACTCCAATATCGGGCGCGTTGCGCGAGGCGCCCGAGACGAACTGATCGTCGAGGTGCGGATCGGCCAAGGCCGGTATATGAATGCCCTCCGCCAACCGCACGAAGCGTGGCTCGAGCACGATGCGGCCGGCTTGTCCGTTCGGGCCCGCGTGTTGCGCGAGCGCGATGACGCCGTATCCTTTCGAACCTGCCGGAATTTCGGGGATCGTACTCGAGGCCGGTACCTTCGCGAGGATTTTGAACGTGAACGAATCGCCCGAAAGCACGTGCCGCGAGTCGAGCTTCGTAACGAGTTCCGCATCGGCGACGATGCAAGGCGGTAAGTGCGTCGCGAATGCGAGCAGCGCTAGCATCGCACCGATTAATGCCGTACCGCATCGAGTGCTTCGAAATAGGCCGCGACGTCGTCGTCGCTCGTATAAAAGTGCGGGCCGACACGAATGCCGCAGCCCGGACGATAATCCACGAAGACGCGCCGCTCCGCAAGCGCTCGCGTCGCGCGCTCTGCTCCGGGAAAATCCATCCCGATCCAACCGGTGCGGCGCGCCGGATCGAGCGGCGTCGGCACCTCGAAGCCTCGTTCGAGCGCTCCTTCGGCGAGCGCCGACGTGAGCCGGATGTTGTGCTCCCGTATCGCCGCAACGCCCACTTCGAGGATGGCGTCGTGCCCCGCTTTCGCGGCGAGATAACCCGATATAGTCGGCGTTCCCGTATTGAAGCGCTCCGCGCCGAGGGCCAAGCGAATGGGAGCCGCTTCGAATGCGAACGGCTCTGCGTGACCCATCCAGCCCGTGATCGCGGGAGCCAGCCGTTCGCGCAGACCCGGACGTACGTAGATGAAACCGCAGCCGGCACCGCCGCAAAGCCACTTGTGGCTTCCGCCGACTACGACGTCGAGCGCGAGGGCGCTCGCATCGCAAGGCACGACGCCCGTCGTTTGATACGCGTCGAGCACGAAGATCGCGCCCGTCGCACGGCAGCGTTCGGCCACGGCGGCGACGTCGATTAAAGCGCCCGATTGATATGCCGCGTGAGAGAGGACGACGGCAGCAGTTCGCTCGCTTATCGCGGCGCACAGTCGCTCCGTGGACATCGTGCGCTTATCTTCCGAGGGTACCACGACGAGCCGAAACCCGAAGCGCTCCCACGCCTTCCAGACGTAGGCGACGGTCGGAAACTGTAATTCTTCGACCACGATCTCGCAGCG
Source organism: uncultured bacterium (assembly GCA_964244215.1). GTDB lineage: Bacteria > Vulcanimicrobiota > Vulcanimicrobiia > Vulcanimicrobiales > Vulcanimicrobiaceae > CAXTIY01. Next base: position 8,321 of record CAXTIY010000067.1, on the reverse strand, counting down.
CTCCGGTGTTGCCTCGAGCGCCGATGCGAGGGCCGCCATTGCGAGCGACACGTTCGGCACGAGGGAAACGGTGCCCGGGGGCGCGTTCAAGATCCGGCCGAGGTTATCCGCGATTGCCGAGATTTGCGGCAACCACTGCGTCCAGGCTTCGGGGCCGAGCGCTTCCCACGCGTCGAGGTACGCGCCGAGCGCGGCTCGCGCGCCGAGCGGCGGCGCGCCCATCGAGTGGGACACGAGATACGTTGCGGTATCGAGCGTCGGGAAGCGTTCGCGTAAGCGCGGCGCCGTGGTCGTCGGCATGCGCCGCGGTTCGACGCCCGGCCGTATCCCCTTCCCCGTTACACCCTACTCACGTCGGCATGAGTTTGAACTACCCGCGTATTATGTAAGCGCATGACGAGACGCCGCATCGACGCTCGTGTCGAGCTTGAATTTCTTCGCGCGACTGAAGCCGCAGCGATCGTATCCGGAAAGCTCGTCGGCCGCGGCGACAAGAATGCCGTCGATCAGGCGGCCGTAGACGCCATGCGTAAGGTGCTAGGCGAAGTCGATATCGATGGGGTCGTCGTTATCGGCGAGGGTGAGAAAGACGAAGCGCCGATGTTGTACATCGGTGAACAAATCGGCACGCGCGACGGCCCGAAGCTCGATATCGCGGTCGACCCGATCGACGGCACGACGCTCGCCTCGAAAGGCGGTCCGGGCGCGATCGCGGTCGTAGCCGCGGCGGAGCGGGGTTCGCTGTTCCACACGCACATCGCGTATATGGATAAGATCATCGTCGGCAAACATTGTCGTGGCGTTATCTCTATCGAAGCTTCGGTTGAAGAAAACGTTCGTGCGGTCGCCAAAGCCATGGGCCGGCCGGTGACGGAAATAACCGTCGCGTTACTCGAACGGCCTCGCAACGACGAGAAAGTGCGTGCGCTCCGCGAGATCGGCGCGCGCGTGCGTCTATTCGGCGACGGCGATATCGCAAACGGCATTATCGCCGCGCTCGAAGACCGTAACCGGATCGATATGATGATCGGCATCGGCGGCGCGACCGAAGGCGTGGTTACCGCGTGCGCGGTGAAGTCGATCGGCGGCGACATGCAGGCTCGGCTCTGGTTGCGTGACGGCGAGCTCGAATTCGCCAAGAGCGAAGGTCTCGACCCGAACAAAGTTTTGACGCTCGACGACCTGTGCAAATCTGATCTCGCGATGCTCGTCGCAACGGGCGTTACCGACGGCGAGCTGCTCGAAGGCGTCAGCTACATTCGCGGCAGTGCTTACACGCAATCGATTATAATTTCATCACTAACCGATACGATTCGAAAAGTCGATGGTATGCATAATCTCGAGTCGTTCGTCAATTTATCGGATTCTCACGTCAACGGCCTTACCACTTCCACTCTGTTGAAGGAGCACGCAACCTCATGAGCAGCGAACTCGCAATTGTCGCGAAAGCGATGGTTGCCCCGGGCAAAGGCGTACTCGCGGCCGACGAGAGTACCGGTACGGCGAACAAGCGTTTCGTGCCGTTGAACATCCCGCAAACGGAATTGATGCGGCAGACGTATCGCGACATGCTGTTTACGTCGCCGGGTTTCGGCTCGTACTTCAGCGGCGTGATCCTTTACGACGAAACCATTCGCCAAAAGGGTCTGAGCGGAAAGTCGTTCGTCGAAATCCTCAGCGGCGATAACGCGTTTCCCGGCATCAAACTCGATACGGGGACGCAAGATCTCGCGCTCGCGTTACCGGGTGAGAAGATTACCGAAGGCCTCGATAATCTCGCCAAGCGCGTTGACGAATACGTAAAGATGGGCGCGAAGTTCGCGAAGTGGCGCGCGGTCATCGCGATCGACGCGAAGAACGGCCTTCCGAGCGACACCTGCCTGCACGCCAACGCTCATGCGCTGGCCCGCTATGCCGCCATCTGCCAAGCCGGCGGCCTCGTGCCGATCGTCGAACCGGAGATCCTTTCCGACGGCACGGCCGCGCAAACGCTCGAGCAAGCCTTCGACATTCACGAACGCACGTTCCAACACGTCTTCGAAGAGCTGACGCGCGCGAACGTTAAATTCGAAGAGATGATTCTCAAGCCGAGCATGGTCGTTCCGGGCCAAGCGTCGGGACACAAGGCGTCGGTTAAAGAGGTCGCGGAGCTTACGGTAACCGCGCTCTTGCGCTGGGTGCCGGCGGCGGTCGCGGGAATAGCGTTCCTCTCGGGCGGTCAAGAAGATGAAGAAGCGACCGCGCATCTCAACGAAATCAACGTCATCGCGCGGCAGCGCAACGCGCCGTGGCCGCTGACCTTCTCGTACGGCCGCGCGCTGCAATATGCGGCTTTGCATATCTGGAAGGGCGACGAGAGCAAACTGGCTGCGGCGCAAGCGGCACTCAACCATCGCGCCAAAATGAACTCGCTCGCCTCGCTCGGGCAGTGGACGCCGAATAGTGAAAAGGAAAAGAACCTCGTTCTGAGCCACTAACGTTCGCACCGATGCGCCAACGTTTTGAGTTCACGCTCTATCCAATCGCGTCCGAGGAAGTCGCGGGCGGCGTCGATCCGTCGCTCGCGTTACTTGGCTCTCTCGGATGGGAGTTACGCGGTATCGCGAGCGATTCGAACGGCGGACTCGTGCTCGCCCTGCAGCGCCCGCTCGATGAAGAGTTGCCTCTACCCGACGGCGCGACGCTCGCGGCAACGCTCGTGGAGCCGCTTACGGTTCCGATCCTCTCCGAACACGGCGAGTGATCGACGCGCGGATCGCCGCGCTTTACGCTCGCATGGATCTGGTCGTGGACCATTATCCCGAACGGGCCGTGGAGCGAATGCGCGCTTTCGCGCTGGGCACGGCTTTCTTCCCAGCCGGGGCCGGCCTCGTGCCGCCGAGCCGCCCCTTGCCCGCGCATCCAGTCATGATCGTAGCGCACGTTTTCGATGCGCCTTCGTTCGCGTACGCGCTCGGTGCGGGCGGCGGTAGCGAACGTACGGAGGGTAACCGGACGTGGGCCGGTTTGCGCGTCTTGTTCGAGCGGGCCGGGCTTTCGCCCGAACGCTGTTTTCTCACCAATGCCCTCGTCGGCGTGAAAGTCGGCCGCCCGTGCGGCCCCGTCGCGGCGGGCCCCGAGTATCGGCGGCAATGCGCGGAGTTCTTGCGCGAGCAGATTCTCGGCGTGCGGCCGCGCGTTATCGTCACCCTCGGAGCGCCGGCTATGGTGATGCTAAAAGCCGCGGATGTTGATCTGGCAGCACGCTGGCGGAGCTACCAGACGCTCGCGGCGCTCGACCGCGCCGAGCCACCCGCATATGCCGCGCACGACGTACGTTTCGGCGCTCACATGGTACGGCGCGTCGTCGCCCTCGGGCATACGTGTTCGTGGGCGAGCCGCCGCATCTATCGCGGCGAACGCGGAGCGCGCGCGGATGCGTCGCTCTTAAGAGATGTCCTCACGGGGCTCGACGATGCCGAGCTCGCCGAGAATGCTCGGGATTCGCGAGCCTAATCCGAAATAGCCGCGCGTCGCATGCGGCCAAGCCAGCGCGTCGTATCGACGGCCGATTTCCACGAGGGAGACGCCGCGCTCGGCGAGCCCGACGCGCAAGGAATCGAGGGCTTTGCGCGCCGGGCCGACCGGCGCGAACGTGCCGAGCACGTGGGAGACACCCAAAGCATGTGCCCGGCCGGCAATCGTCTCGGCGGCGGCTGCGAGATCCGTTGCCGGTACGATCGTTCGCGCATCGCCGTGCGGCGCTCGGCCGAGCGCGTCCGCGAGAGCGCCCGCGGCGAAGGCGCTCGGCAGCTCGCCCATTTCGTGCGGCGAGCGGCCGCGGACGGTCAGAAGCGCGAGGGTCTCGCGGATGTCGTACCGCTCGAGCGGCAGAGAATCGACTCCCGCGTCGTCGTCGTGTAAAAGCAAGAGTGCCGGCCCGTGCACTTCGGGTTGCAGCGGTACGACCGGCGTAACGCTTGCCGGATAAGCCGGCCCCACAAGCGCAGGCGCGCTCTTCTGTAAGTGATCTCCGACGTCGAGCCGACCGTCCGTGTAACGCCGTATATTGTCGCGGCGGGCGAGATAGGTCTTTCCTTGTGTATGCAAACCTGCGACCCAGCGCCACGAAAGCGTATTGGACGCCTGGTCTCCGCAGAGCAGGTGGCGCATAAAAAAGTCTGCGCCGAGTTCCCACGGCAACTCTAACGTGAAAATCCAGATGCTCGCGAACCACATGCGGGCGTGATTGTGAACGTAACCGGTATCGACCAGCTCACGGGTCCACGTATCGAATGCCTCGATGGACGTGCGTCCCTGCGTTGCCGCTTCATACGCCTTCGCTAGACGAGCGTCCGTTGTAAGCGCGGCCCGAGAGCTTTCGACCGAAGCGAGATAGTCGTCCCAGAGAACGGGCCGTGCCTCGAGCCAGCCCTTCCAATAAGTGCGCCAAAAAACTTCCTGAACGAACTTGGTCGCGCTCGAAACGCTGAATCGCTCGAGCACCCGTCCCACGACTTCTTCTTCGGTGATGAGGCGGCAACGCAGATACGGCGCGAGCGTGGAAACGTTTGCCCGGTCGTGCGGGCCGCGGTCATAGTTTCGATTCGCCGCGTAATCGCGGCCCGCGCGCGGTATGAAATCCGCGAGGCGGCGCAACGCCTCGTCGCGCGTAGGAACCATTTCGAGCGTCTGCACGAGGCCGTTAGACGCCGCGAGCGAGCTTTTATGCCGGCCAATTCAGCGAAGTCCTTCGCGTGCAACGGGCTCGCACGAAGCCGCGTAAGTTATGGCGTCGTCTTGGCCAACGCTTCGTCGACGGAGCCGGAGATGCGCATGACTTTCCCCATACCGCAGATATAGAATACGCGCCGACACGGGTTGCCGGGCGGTATGACGACGGAGAGGCGCGGCCCGATTCGTTTGCTGAGGGCGATCAGAACGTTTAGGGCCGTAGAGTCAACGTACGTGCAGTGCTCGAGCGAAACGACGACGGAATTCGTATGTTGCTCGCTCGTTCGACTTAAGACCGCGGCGAACGAGTCGCGCGTGACGAGATCGAGCTCGTGCGCCGCGTGGATGACCGCCGCGCGGCCGTAGTGCTCGACATGGAACATATGTTTCCTAGGCTTCCGCAACGATAAGTGTGGGCGTCGAAATCGCGTTCGCTCCGAAAAGCAACTCCGCGACCGACGGTTCGAGCGACGTCGAGAAAATGTGGTCCGGGTGACCGACGAGATAACCTTGCACGCCTTGGAAGCGATGTTCGCGTTCCGAACCGGAACGATCGCTCTCGAGAACGGCTTCGAGCATCGCGGAGTCTTCGATGCCGCGAGCGATGATATACGCGCCCGTCGCCTTCGCAAGCGCTACGATTCCGGCGATCACCCCGCGCGCTGCCGTATCGCGGACTGCGCTCGCGACGATCGACGCATCGATTTTTATATAGTCGACGCGTAAGCTGCGGAGATAGTCGAATCCGGCGACGCTCACGCCGCTGCCGTCGAGCGCGAGTTTGAAGCCGAAGCTTTGCAGCGTTGCGGCGGCGGCGACGATCGGTTGCAGCGGGCCTTCGAAACGTTCGGTGAGTTCGAGTACCACGCGCTCCGGGTTCACGCCGACCGAGGCGAACGATGCGGCGAGCGCTTCGGGCTGCAGCACGCCTCGCGCGAGCGACTCGGGCGAAACGTTCAAAAATAAGAGCGCTCCATCCGGAAGATCTTTGGCGCGCGCGATCGTCGCTTCGCGGCAGACCGTGTCGAGATCGTGTCCGCGACCGATCTTGGTCGCGACGTCGAAGGCTTCTTGCGGTCCGGCCAGTGCGTAACCGGCAGCCGGCCGCGCCAACGCTTCGAATCCGAGAATCGCGCGGCGCTGCAGATCCCAAATCGGTTGAAAGTAAATCTGCAAACCTTGTTCGAGGATGAGACGCGACACCGAGTGGACGTTCATGTGCTGCGGCAAGGCACCGCGACTTTGCGCGTCGTCGAACGTCACGACGATATCCCGCCCGCGCTCTTTGCCGACGTAGAGGGCGGCGTCGGCTTGACGGTGGAGTGCGTCGCCATCGGTGAGGCCCGCGGGCGACGTCGATACGCCGATCGTGACCGTCGTGCCGCCGAGTTCCGAGCGGGCATCTTCGCGCATACGCTCGAGCGCGATCATCGCATCGTCGGCCGTGCTATCGGCGAGAATGATAGCGAATTCGTCGCCGCCCAAACGGTAGGCGGAATCCTCCGCTCGAACGTTTCGCATAACTTCGGCGAGCTTTACAAGCACCGTATCGCCTTGCTGGTGTCCGAATTCGTCGTTGACCGCTTTAAAGTGATCGACGTCGACGAGCGCGAGCGAGAGGTTACCGCCGCGGCGCGCCACGCGAGACAGCTCGGCGCGCATGCGGTCGTCGAACGCGCGACGATTACCGAGTTGCGTCAAGCTATCCGTCATTGCGGATCGTTCGGATTGCTGCATCAGATTGCTGAGTTTACGGCTCATCGAGGCGAACGCGATGCCGAGCCGGTCGCGTTCGGATACGGGTTGTATGTCGACGGAGAAGTTGCCGCTCGCGAGCGCGTCGGCAATGCCTGCCATTCGCTGCTGATAGCGGATCATGTCGCGGAAGGCCAGGCGCATGTCCCCGAGCTCGTCGTTGCTCGCTAAAAGGCCCTTTTGATCGACGTCGCCTGCGGCGAGGCCCTGCGCCATTGCGACCGCTTCTTCGAACGCGCGGCGTAGCGGGCGCATCACGACGTACAGGAGCGCGAGGCAGAGGAAGAGCGCGAGGCACGTCGCGCCGACGACCAAGCGCATCATGCGCGACGCCGTCCCATACATCGACGCAACGGGAACGCCCGTGTAAACGATGCCGATGAGCGTACCGTGGACGTCTCGCAGCGCATCGTAGCGGCCCAAAAAGTTGCGGCCGGCGATCGGAGCGATGCCTGCGTAATCGTGACCGGCGTCGAGCGCCGCGCGAGCGGGCCCGACGAGCTCCGTGCCGACCAATCGCTTACCGTCGCCACCCCTGATCGTCGTTGCGATTCGTATCGGGACTCCGCTGCGGTATGCGAAAATCGCTGCGTCGGTACCAGCGAGCTGCTGCAAGTGGTCGACGAGGGCGCTATTATCGTTAGCGACGAGGTTACCGAACCGCAGCGTGCCGTCACGCAGCGACGCGCGCCCGGCGCCGCCGGTGAGATCGAGAAAATAGTTTTGTGCGACCTGTATGCGATTGTCGGTCGCGCGGTAGATCGCGTGTTCGAGATCCGTCTTGATGATGACGACCATGGCGATGGCAAAGAGAACCAGCGACGCGCTCGCTGCAATCAGGATGCGAGTGAAGATCGAAATCCTCATCACGTAGGCTCACGGCGGTGTGCCGTCAGCACGTCTAAAACTCGCACGAATTCCTCGAACGGCAACGTTGGTAAGTTATCGAACTATCGGTAACGCGATGGCATTGGATTGGCTATGGTGGCGAAACGTGTCCGCGGTCACTGCTCTCGCGCTCCGTAACTGATGCCGCCGGCGCCGGCATGTCGGACGCTTTAAACGGCTAATGATCGACGTCACTTTTCCCGAAGACAGGGACACGGTGAGCTGAGCCTCTCAGGGCCGTTCCGATCGAAATGGAATCGAAGCATGTCGAAGGATCCACGACTCCAGACAATCAGCGTCAATCTACCCCGAGCTCTGGTAAGACGAGTCCAGGCGCTCGGCTTCAATCACGACCTAAGCGTCTCTTCGATCGCCGAGCAGTCGCTCGAGGCGTTTCTCGAAAATTCGAGCGAGGAAGAAAACGCTGCGCGGCTGCGAGGTCTCGGAGCCACCCTGCGACGCGTCGCGAGCTGAAGGCGCGCTAGCCGCCGACCGAAGATGAGGTCGCGGAGCCGTCATACGGCCGGGTTCTGTGTGCACGGCCCAGCTTACGGTGCGCACCGTGCGCATCGCGTCGCCGATCCCGCTTCCACGTAAGCGTGGTCGATCTATCACGTAAATCGAAGCCGACGTTCTGCACCGTAATCCGAAGGGCGGTTCGCATCGCGTTCTCGTCGCGACGCGCAATCGTTGAAGGGGTGCGCGTAAGGGCTTACTAGACGCTTCGTCACGTGATGCTCTCGAAGAGGGATTCAAAGGAGAGGAAAGCGCTATAGTCGGCGCAATCTCAGCACGTCCGGCCGGAAGTGCTTCGAGCGATGACGGTCGCGAAGGTGCCCGTGCGGACGTATCCGTTCTTGCGGGCGGGCGCTAATGGAGAGATGGCAGAGCGGTCGAATGCGGCGGTCTTGAAAACCGCTGACGGTGCTGAACCGTCCGTGGGTTCGAATCCCACTCTCTCCTAG
>CAXTIY010000066.1:0-12570 GCA_964244215.1 uncultured bacterium | reverse complement strand
CAAGGCCGCCGTTGCGGAAGTACGTAAGGAGAACCCGACGCAGAGCGGACCCGTACCGAACGATCTCGTTTCGTCGAGTGCCAGCGGCATCGATCCGGACATCTCTCCGGAAGCGGCATCATATCAAGTCGCGCGCGTTGCGAAGGCGCGCGGACTCTCGGTTGATTCGGTAAACGATCTCGTCGCGAAAGCGACGCGAGGCCGCACGCTCGGCATCTTCGGCGAACCGCGCGTAAACGTGCTCGACGTGAATCGGTTGCTCGACGCTGCGAAGAAGCCGTAGCGCTCTCGGCCGAGGGATTTCGTGGGCGCGGCGAGCGGACGGTAACGCTAAATCCGAACGCGAATCGTTACGAACGATGAGCGTATTGCAAACGAGTCCGGTCGACGTGATTTTAACCGGGGCGACGGGCGAACTGGGCGGCCGCATCGCGCGCGAATTACGTAAGCGTGATGCGCGCATTACCGCGGTCGTACGCCGGGGAACGGCTGCGGAGAAGCTCGGCCCGCTGACCGACATCGGTGTCTCGATCGCCGAGCTCGATTTTAGTAGTGTAGCGGAATTAACTGCGGCGTGCACCGGCGCGGCCTGCGTCGTTTCGGCTCTCAACGGCCTGGACGACATCATCCTTACGAAACAGGCGACGCTACTCGAGGCGGCGATCGCCGCCGGCGTACCGCGCTTTATTCCGTCGGACTTCTCCCTCGACTTCACGAAGACAAGCCCGGGTTCGAACCGCAATCTCGACCTGCGCCGCGAATTCGAGCGCAAACTCGAGACGGCACCGATCCGATGCACTTCGATCCTAAACGGCGCTTTCATGGAACTGCTCACGGGACAGGCGCCGTTCATCCTCTTTAAATTTAAGCGCGTTCTGTTTTGGGGAAATCCCGATCAACTACTGGACTTCACGACGATGGACGACGTCGCGGCGTTTACTGCAGCCGCCGCGCTCGATGCAACGACGCCACGATTCCTGCGCATTGCGGGCGAACAGATTAGTGCTCGCGGACTCGCGACGGCCGCCGGCGATGTAACGGGCGACCGTTTCGGCACGGTCCGTGCCGGCGGCCTCGGGCTACTCGCTGCCCTCATTCGCGTACTGCGCAGGATCATGCCGGCACGAGACGATGTCTTTCCGCCTTGGCAGGGCATGGAGTACATGTACGACATGTTCGAGGGTTCCGGGAAGCTCTTTCCTCTCGATAACGACCGCTACGTGGGCATGCGCTGGACTTCGGTGCGCGAACTACTCGCGCGCTAATCGCTCGCACCCGACGAGCGACGAGCGGACGAACGGCGTAGAACGATGTCCGGGCGATGCGCGCGTTCTCGCGACACCGAGGGCGCTGAATAGCTAATCGTAGGCGGCTACGCATTTGCCTAGACGGTCGAATCCGAGCAACGAAAGACGTCGACATTCCGGCGGAACTCTTGACGACTAATGTAATCGCGTGTTAATCTAACATACCGCCTCGCAAGCGGCCGAAACTTTGTATCTCACTGCACGAAAGGAGCGACACCGATGTTCTGCGTTATGGCTATGACTGATGGCTCGCTCCGCTTTATGCGGAATGCGATGCAAGGTTCTTTGCGGATCGACACGTAGTATCGAAGCGACGCGTTAGGCGTTTAACTTCTAAGACGACGTAAAGTCTCCGCAAGGCGCGGAGGCTTTTTTCATTTAGCCGTCGCGTTCACGTATCGACAGCGAATTCTTCGCACGTCGTCTTTCGACGTGCCCGTTCGTTGCCGCACCTCTACACACCAAAGCGACTCTTGAAAGGAGTCTATCGTGATCATCGCGTTCCGCAAAGTTCTCATGGCGGTAGCGTTCGTCGCCGGCTTATCGGCTTCGGCCGTAATTTCGACTCAGGTCGTGAGCGAAGTTTTCGCATACCATCAACTCGAAGCATAAGGGCGTAAGGCGCTTGGCTTCTCACTCCGCCTTCGAATCGAACGTTCGGGGCATTCACGAACGAGAGGTCGCTTCCGAGCCACCTCTCGTTTTCATTTAATCACTACTTTGTTTTGCGATTAGCGACGATCGAGCGCGCCACGCTAACCAGCTGCGCGAAACTTACGTCCGGGTCGCTCGTCCCGAGCGTTAGTTCTCGGCCTTGCATTTGCCATACGAGCGAGCGAGCCCAGTAGCCCGCGGGTCGTTCGCGCGCCGTTATGCCCGAGCCGAGTGAGTAGGGCGAGCCGCCGGCATCGGATACGTTCGAATCGACTGCGACCCCCGCGTAGGCGCAGTAGTGCGAACGGCATGCGGCGTCGCTCGCTAGAAAGTATGCGTACGATTTATCGGTATCGGTGCCTTTCGCGAACGAGTTCGGCTCGTCGACCGTCAAGCGTAACGGTTTCCACGCTCGTGGAAGCGACGCGGGTACGTAAATCGGCAGTTGCGAGACTCGGCGAAGCTCGGCGATCCCGGGCGACAGCGACTCGATTAAGGTGCGGGCCGCAAGCGGAGCGCGCTCGGGCGCGTTCGTTAGGCGGCCGCTGCCCGGTAGCGAGATGAGGTTTGCGACGATGGACCGAGCGAGTGCCGTGGCATCCGGCCCGTGTGAATTGACCGATAGCGCGTACGCGGTGTTACCGAGCCTCCAGGCGATACCCGTGTCGGTCGGGTACGCCGTCATGCGCGGCGGCGAGAGATCGCCGTCGACTCCTCGACCGAGCGAAACGGATTGGCCGAAGCGTAACGCGTCCGCCGGCTTCGCGCGAGCCGCCGATAACGTGAACCAGCCACAAGCATGGGCGCCTCCGCAGTCGCGCGTGAGCCCGGTATCGAGTACGTACGAATCGTCCGTCGCCGCTTCGATCTGCGCGAACACTCCGGGATCGAGTTTCGCCGGCACGACGATCGGCAACAGCGTGCGCTTGCGCAAGGCGTCGACCGCGGGTGCGAGCGCCGGCGGCACGACCTTCGCATTCACGAACGAACGCGTACCGCCGGTTTGTGCGGATGTCGACCCAGCCGAACTCGCGACGATGGCCGCACAGCAGCACCAGACGACGAGTATCGCGAGTACGGCTCGTCGCCCGATGCGGAGATTGCGACATCGTAATAATTTCACTTTAAGGCGCGGGCGACGGCTCGCCCTTATGCTGCGGTGCCAGCACGATCATATCGCGCGCCCCGGCGCGCCAGACGCGCAACGCGAACGAGCGCCCCGAAAAGAGACCTCTCGCGCGTCGCGGCGATTCCACGAAGATCGCGTCGTCCGAGGTCGCGATCGCAGCGAGCCGCACGGCGGCGTCGTCCGCGCGGTCGGTAAGGAAGGCGCCGCGCGCGGCGCGCGTTGCCTTCGCGAGCAGTTCGAGCGTGGCGGAAGGCGCTTCGGAATCGCGTGCGACGTGTACCACGCGTAATTCTGCCCCGAGCCGATCGGCGATGCGCCCGACGCGTTCAACGAGCAGCACGTCGCGCTCGCGCGCGGCCACGCCGAGCACGAGCCGGTCGAACGGTCGCAAGCGGCGCCGCTCCGAACGAGCGTGAACGAGTTCGCGTACGGCGAGTTCGCGCAATGCTTTGAGATTATCTAGCCGAAAAAAATTCTTGAGCGCCGGCTCGATACGTTCTGCCGGATAGATCTTTCCCTCGCGTAGCCGTTGACGCAGCACGTCGGGCGCGACGTCGATGAACACGACTTCATCTGCGACTTCTAAGATCGTATCGGGAACCGTTTCCCGCACGCGCGTTCCGGTGAGGCGCTCGACCGCATCGCCGAGGCCCGCTAAGTGCTGGATGTTGAGCGTCGTCATTACCGAGATGCCGTTTCGGATGATCGACAGCACGTCGTTGTAGCGCTTCGCAAAAGCGCTGCCCGTCGTATTGGAATGCGCGAGTTCGTCGATGAGCGCGATGTTCGGGCGGCGTGCGAGTAAGGTCGCCGTATCGAGTTCGCCGTTCGGCAGACGTGCGATCGATTCGAGTCCCTCGATCTTGGCCGACGTCTCGGCGCGGCCGTGCGTTTCGATGAGCGCCCCGACGACATCGACGCCTTCTTCTCGCAACTGGTTCGCCCGGTCGAGCATCGCGTACGTCTTACCGCTCCCGGCGATCGAACCGAGATAGATCGTCAATTTGCCGTAACCGATCTTCTGCCGGTCGCGCAAGGCGTTGCCGTACGGATGACGCGCGTCGTCGAGTCCACGATGTTGCACGACGCGCGCGGGATCGGCAACGTACAGATCGCGATCGAGCGGCCGTTGTAAGAAACGTTCGACTTCGTCGATGACGGCCGGCACGGCGACGAGCGACGCATGGACTTCATCAAGGCGCCCGCGTTCGAGGCCGGCGGGCGGCGTGATGCGCGTCGCATCGACGGCGAGCGCGGCGTCGGCGAAAGCGGCTTCATCGATTTTGCCGAGGGCCGCCGCTTCGAGCGTGAGATCGAGGGCGTCTGCGAACGCGGCGATGCGACGCATGTATTCCATCGGTTCGAAGCCTGCGGTAACGAGTGCGAGCGCGTTCGAGAGGCGCGCGGGCGCGATGACGGGCACCGTCAGGTCGTCGACGGTCCGCAAAAGTAGTTCGCGTAAGAGCGTTAGATTCTGCGGCCGAAACAGCCCGTTCGCGGCCCGGTCGACGTCTTCGGGCCGCACGATGCGGCCGGCGCGCAAACGCGATTCGAGAATGGAGGGCGACACGTCGAGCGCGATGACGGAATCGGCCGCGCGCAAAAACGACAGCGGCACGATCTCCGTAATCGGCCGGCCGATGATGCGCTCGGCAACCGGCGCCACGTTCTCGAGATGCTGCACGTTGAACGCGCCGAGCACCGATCGGTCGCCCGCGCGCAGCGCGAGCGCGTCTTCCCAGCGTTTCGAATGCGGAGCGCCGCTCGGATTCGTGTGCGCGAGTTCGTCGAGGACGAAGGTTTCGTAATTACTCGCAAGCGCCGCGGCGAGATCGAAATCGGCTTGTCCCTCGAAAAACTTCGGGGGAATGTGCGGTAAACGGTTCGCGAGTTCTTCGAGATTCGGGCGATCTTTCGTCTCGACCCAGCCGATCGCGACGCGCCGGCCGGCGCGTTGTTGCGCGAGTGCTTCCATCAAAATGCGATGCGTTTTACCCGCCCCGGGTGCTCCGCCGAGGTAGACGGTCAGCTTCGGTTCTAGACCGAGTTCGGCGAGCAGCGACTGAGCATCGGGGCGGTCCACTCCGGCGCCTTCGCCGGAGGGCGGCGCCGTTCGTCCCGACGAACGCAAATGACGTGCGTGCCCGCTTAGTACCGCTCGTTTCCTGGGCGTCGCTCCTTGCGGTATTCGTCCTCGACGTACTCACCCCGCAAACGCTCGTTGTGGCGATTCTTTCTGCGATACCGATCGCGTTTGCGGCCTTCGTCGCCTCGCGTCGCCTCACGGGCGCGCTCGTCGTAGCGGCGCTGGCCCTGGACGCGGTGGCGTGTATCGCGAACGCGCGTCAGGACGGCCACCTCGATACGATCGGGCTCGTCGATCGGCTCTTGTCCGCCGTCGTCATCGTACTGGTCGGCACCGTCAGTACGATCGCGCAAGAGCGCGCGAAGAAGATCGGCGCCTTCGCCGCGCAAGAGGTGCGCACGCGTCGCGAGTCCGCCCTCGCGACCGCAATCGATCGCATCCGCACTTCGCTCTCGGGCGACCTCGTGGTGCGGGCCATCGCGCGCGAGGCGCCGCTAGCCTTCGACGCCGACGGCGCGCACTGGTATCCCGCGCGGCGCGCGGACGACGCGCTCGTCGCTCACGCCGGCAACGCCGAAGTGCGCGGCGACGATAGTGCGGCATCACCCGAAGTCGTCTCGCTCGTGCGCCGCGTCCTCGACGACGGGGAGACGCTGATCGTGCGCCGCGAAGATCCCGTCGGAGCGCTCGTGCTCGAGCGCCTCGCCGCGGGCTCCGCGCTCGCACTGCCCGTAGCGGATCGCGAGCACGCCTTCGGTGTTTTGGTCGTGGCGTCGGCCGAGCCCGGCACCTTCGATACGAGCGTGCCGTTTTCGCGCGCGTTCGGTCGTGCGGCGACGAGTGCGCTCGCGCAAGCGCGGCTCTTCGCGCAACTCGCCGAACGCAACGACGAGCTCGCGGACCGCAGCGCCGTTATTCGCGATCTCGTCTATGCGTTGTCCCACGATCTGCGCACGCCGCTCGCCGCGCTCGGAATGACGCTGCGGCAGGCCGAAGACGGAGCCTACGGCGTGCTTCCCGGAACGTATCGCGACGTGCTGCGGCGCAGCGTCGTGGCGACGGACGATTTGCAACGGCTCGCCGATACGCTGCTCAGCGTCGCGCGGTTCGAATCGGGCGAGCGTAAGCCCGAACGAGAACGCCTCGACGCGGGCGAACTCGTGTGCCAAGTGAGCGGCGAACTCGAGCCGATCGCCACGGCACGCGGCGTGACGATGCACGTCGCGAGCGACGGCGACGCGGCGACGCTCGCGGATCGCGGCGATTTGCGTCGCGCCGTCGCTAATCTCATCGCGAACGCACTGCAGCATACGCCCGAAGGCGGCACGGTGTCCATCGCGGTCGCGGCGGCCGGACGTGAGTTACTCATCGTCGTGGACGACGATGGCTTCGGCGTTCCCGAAGCATTGCGCGCCTCTTTATTTAGCCGATTCGTGAGCGCCGCGAGTCGTGGCGGAGGGGGCACCGGGCTCGGCCTGTATCTCGTGCGGCGCGTCGCAGAAGAAAATGGCGGCAGCGTGCGCTACGCGCCGCGCGAACCGCGCGGTTCTTCGTTCACGCTCGCCCTGCCGCGGAGTGCGGCATGAACGTGCGCGTCGTTCTCGTGGAGGATCACGCGCTAACGCGCGCCGGCTTACGCACGGCTCTGGAGTCCGCGAACATAGACGTCGTCGGCGAGGCGGCCGACGGGATCGCGGGCGCTACGCTCGTGCTCGGCGAGCGACCCGACGTCGCCGTCGTCGATATCGGATTGCCCGGACAAGACGGCATCGCCCTCACACGCGAAATCAAAGCGGCGGGTAGCCCGACACGCGTCGTCGTGCTGACGATGCACGAACTCGATGAGGAAGTCGTGGCCGCGCTCGCGGCGGGCGCCGACGCCTACTGTGTAAAATCGTCCGACGCGGCGATCGTAATCGCGGCCATCCGCGCCGTTGCGGCGGGTGGCGCGTATTTCGATCCGCGCATCGCGCACGTCGTACTGCGTCGCTTCTCGGGCCCGCGCACCGCGGCTGCAGCATCGCCGCTGACGGCACGCGAGCTCGAGGTGCTGCGCTTAGTGGCGGACGGAATCGGCAATCAAGAAATAGCGGATCGCTTGCACTTCGGGCTCGGCACGGTAAAGGGGCATATCCGCGATATCCTCGAGAAATTAGCCGCGACCGACCGCGCGCACGCGGCCGTTACGGCCTTCCGCCGTGGACTGCTATCGTAGCAGGTTAGAGCGGATAACGCCGTTGTATCGGCCCGAGCGGATCGGCGAGATCAATTTCGTCGGCTTGGAACGAACCGTTTACGTCTTGGTGGCCGATCACGATCACGGGCATGCCGCTACGCAGATTGAGCCCGCGCGGCCGCAGCACCGTTCCCTTGTGAAGGTAGATGTGCGGACCGCGATCGAGTTGCAGATTGTACGGTTCGAATTCGACCACGCGGCCGATAAAGCGATGTTCGTAACCTTGCGCACCTGCGGCGCCAGGGACGAGCGCGAGCGCGAGCGCGGTTAAGGCGAAGAGACGTTTCATGCGTACCTCGATTGCGATGGCTGGAGTTAGCCTTTCAACGCCGATCGGAGCCGCAAGATGCCGCGTAACATAAAAGCGAGATGAGAATAGCGCGAACGCCTTAGTGGGTGCGAACGCGAACCTCCCGCTGCCGGGCATGCACGTTCTGCGCGGCCGGAGGTGCGAGGATGCCCCAGTGGATCGCACCGCTCGGAAGCGTCAACGCGGTGAGGATTTGCCCCAAGTCGTTGATGCCGACCGGCTTTACCGAAGCGTTGCCCGGCGGCAGCTCGGCGAGCAGATCTTGGGTGCCGTTCGTCGTGTCGAACGTAAAATACGTCTCGTCGGCCGGCTTCGAACAGCCATCCGTAACGCCCAACACGTGGCCGTTGTTGTTGAACGATAGCGGATGGTAAAAGTAGCACGTGCTGTTCGGTAATTTATAGATCGTCGTTACGAGCCCGCTTCCGATTTGATAGATTCGAAGCTGCGATTTATAATAGACGGTGTCGCTCGCAACGCTCGCCGGTGAGACATAATAGAGTAATTGCTTCGCGTTGTTGATGATCGGATAGACGGCGTTGCGATCGATGTTGAGTGGGGTGACGGTACCGTCCGGATTGACGAGCTCGCTTCTGAGATAAATCGTCCCGTCGGCCGTGACTTCGCAACCGCCGAACGCGCACGCTTGCGGATAGAGGTTACCGCAGAAGCCCGCCGAGTTGCACGCCGCCGCCAGAGGCGCGATGCTTTGCTTTCCGGGCGCCGCAGCGAAGATCGTATATGCGTCGCCGGCGTTCGCTCCCTGCGGCAGGTAGAAGCCGACGCCGACGGCGAGTCCGGACGCATTGATCCCGGTCAAGTCCGACATGTCGTTCGCGGCGAAAATCGTCGTCCCGACGAACGACGTCTTCGGCGTGATGCGCGACTCGAACGCTTTGGTATCGTCCGGCGCCGAAAAAGCACTGATGACGCTGCCGACGACGTTGAGGCTTCCGCTCGCGGGATTCTCATCGTTGATGCTCATCGGACTGCAATTAACCACGGTCGGCGAAGCGCTGATATTGCGAAACCGCGCACCGTCGAAAAGCACGCACGTCGTGCTCGTCGAAAATGGGATATTTCTCGCCGTTCCGACGATCTGACCCGTGTTATTAAACGCGACCGGATTTTGCAACGTGTAAGCCTGCGTGGCGGGCGCACCGTAATCGACGATCGTGTACATCTGCCCGGGGGCGAGCATCGAGCGAGCGCGCAAATGAATCGCGCGTGCCGCCGCCGGCAGGGCCCGGCGCCGAGGCAGCGCTGCGGTCGCCTCGGTCGATGCGCGCAAGCCCGCGGACGTTTGCCCCGCATCGGCAAACGTGTAGCCGGCCGAGCTCCGGCGGCGGGCGCCGGCCGGATTCGATGGCGCGAGAAAGCCCCAATGCGTCGCACTTCCGACCGTCGACTCGACTGTCACTAGAATCTGGCCCTCATTGTTCACGCCGTATGGCTGGATGTAGTAATCACCGGACGGAAAGGCACTCGTGAGGTTTTGCGTTCCGATGCCCGGGCGAAAGACGAAATACGCGTAATCGCCCTTCGGACAGTTCGCGGTGTAGCCGAGCACGTCGCCCGAATCGTTGAACGAGATGGGTTGGTATTGCGTGCAGCTGTTGCCCGCGATCGGCGGTGCCTTCACGATCGAACCGGTCGCGATCGCAAACAGCTGCGTCTGCACGGTGGTTCCTCCGCGAACCACCGTTTCGACGGAATAGACGAGCTGCCCCGAATTGTTGATGAGCGGCACGCTCTCCATGTTCGCATCGAGCGGCAGATCGCGGGTGGTGCCGTCCGCGGCGATGGTCTCGTAGGAGCCCGTGAAGAGGTCGGTCAGCAAAATGGTTCCGTCGTTTACGATCTGGCAGCCACCGAACCCGCACGTTGCCTCTTCGTCGAAAAATTGATCGTTGTAAGCCCCGCACCCGAGGTGGATCGTCGAGCACGATGGTTGCAAAACGTTTAAGGTCGAAGCTCCCTGCGTCACGATGAAAGGCGCCTTGGAAACGGCAAAGCCCGCTGCCGGGCTATACACGCCGTACCCGATAGCTTTGCCGGAGTCGTTGACCCCGGTCAGGAGCGACTCGTCGTTTGCGTACGGCAAGTTGCGGACCGCACCCGACTTCACATTTACGCTAGCGAAGACGGCCTTTTCAAACGCCGAGAAGATCGTTCGGCCGTAGCCGACCACGTCGACTTCTCCGGATAGTGCCTCATCGTTCATGCCGCTGACGTTGCAATCGATAAACGACTTCGCGGAGCTTAAGTCGCGATAGTGTTTGCCGTCGAAAAGCATGCAATGCGCTGCGCCGTTCGTATCGAACCCATAGCCCGCGATCTGTCCCGTGTCGTTAAATGCGACCGGATTCGATAACGCGTACGGCGCAGCCGGGGCGCCGTCGTCGACGAGCGTATAGGCCGCAGTGCCGCCGGCAGCCGTGCTCGTGCGAACGCGAAACGGCCGTGGTTTGGCAATCTTCAGTAGCGGCAGCGTGCGCCGCTGCATGACGGGGGGCATCGTCGCAGCGCCACCGGCTTGTGCGAACGCAGGAACGAGGATCGTCATTGCGGCGAGCAAGCTTGCGACGATGGAGCGATGGAACATCACTTAGACCTCGGCTTGAGAATATTGAAGCGCACCTTCGAAAATGGCGAAACGGGATCGAGCGTGCCCCACCTATCGAAGCCTCCGCTCGTACGCAAATCGATCAGAATCTGACCGTTATCGTTTACGCCGAGTGGATAGATCGTATCGTTGCTCGCCGGAATCTGCGCGTTCACGATTTGAACACCGCGCATCGTGTCCCAAGTCCAATAGAGGGCGTAGCCGCTACAATCCGTCGATTCTCCGAGCGCCTCGCCACGATTGTTCAAGCTAAGCGGGGCCACGTAGTTTCCCGGGCAAGCCCCGGGAACCGTTATGATGGTCCGGACGCCGGAATCCACGTCGAACAGCGCTGCGGCCGCGTAACTCTGATCGTAATAGAAGAGCTGATTCGCGTTATTGAGCGCGACCGGGTAGTCATCTGCAAACGGGTCGACGACGCCGATTCCGAAAACCGGATTGAGAGCCAGATCTTGAATCGGTATGTGCAAGAGCGAAGCCGGCTGCCCGACGACGGCGATGGCGGCCGTCGCCGTAAATCCGTTCCGCCTCGTGGAGTCGTAGCTGCTTAACGTCGAGTAGTCGTAGCCGAGAACCTCGTTTCGATCGTTGATCGCGCAACCCCCGAAGACGCACGCAGTCGCATAGGTCGGTATCAGATAGTGAGACGCAGGCGGGCTCGTCGCGGTCGGAGGCTGTAATGGCGTTAGAGAAGCCGCGCCGGCCGTCGCTGTAAAATAGAGTTGACCCGCGATATCGAACGCGGTGTCGCGGTTGAATGAGGCGGCCGCAAGCGCGGTTCCGGCGCCGTTGACGCCGGCCATGCCGGACGGGGCATAGGCGTAAAAGATCGTCGGTGTCTTGAAGCCCGACGCGGTGACGCCGAGTGTGAAGGCGTGCGCGTACTGCGTAAACTCTTCGGTCGCGCTGCCGACGATTTCGTAGGCGCCCGTCTTGGGATCGGCGTCGTTGATGCCGCTCGGCGTGCAGCTCGAGCCCGGAGTGGCCGGCGGCGCGAGCGGTAGCCGTCGAAATGCCGTTCCCGTCCAAACGAAGCAATCTTGGACGTTCGGGGAACCTTCGACGCTTATGACGGCTTCACCGAAGATCTGTCCCGTGCTATTGAACCCGCTCGGCAGCGAATAGGTGTAACCGCTCGGCGTTCCGAGATCCCGAATCGTGTAGCTCGGCGTTACGGCAGCGCGCGAGCGAACGCGCGCAGGGATACCGGCCGGCGCATGCTGCGCGCGACTCATACCGCCGGGGGCAGCAGAACTCGTACCGTTGGTAAGCGAGACGGCAAGCGCACATGCACCGAGCAAGATACGGCAGATCTTGGCGAGCATCAACGCGCTCCTTCGAACTTTTTCGTACGCGCCGACGCCGCGGCAACCGGGTCGAGCGTGCCCCAATGCGTTTCTCCGGTCGAGGTCACGAGCGATACGAGAATTTGTCCGTTGTCGTTCACGCCGAGCGCCTTTATTTTATAGGCGTTTGCCGGCAACTGCGTATTGAGTACTTGCGTACCGTGCACGCTATCCCAGGTCCAGTAGAAGCCGCCATGCGTGCAGTCCGACGTGTATCCGAGCACTTCTCCCAAATTGTTGAGCGAGAGCGGGTAATAGTAGTGGCAGCTGGTTCCGGTGACCGTCGGAACGATCGTCGAAACGCCGGACGCCGGCGCGTAGACGGCGCTCACCACGTACTGCGTACTGCTTCCGCTCGCGAAATTTAAATAGAGAACTTGGCCGGCATCGTTGATCGCGAGCGCGGCCGCTTTGGCAGATGGGATCGGAAGCTCGATCGGGGAACTCGTGGCACCGACCGCATGAACGGCATACTCGCCCGATGCCGGATCGAACCCCAGTACCACGCCTGCGTCATTAATCGAGCAGCCGCCGAACGGACAGGCGAGCGCCGGCGTGTCGTTCGGCATGTGCGCCACCGATTCGAGCGGCACGAGGCAACCCGTAGCCTGCGTCGCGCAGCTCGGCTGCAGCCATGTTAGTTCTTGCGGGGGCGCGGTTACGAAGACGGCATTGCGAACCGGATTGTACGAATAGCCGACGGCCGTCGAGGCGCTATTAACGCTATATAGCGCGGCTGGTGAGTGGTCGTAATAGGGAACGAACTTCGACGAGCCGGCAGCCGTAACGCTTGCCGAGAACGCGTCGCTATTTCCGATATACGGATACGTTTGCGGATTGCCGTGGTGGATGTCCGTAAATGCGCCGACGACCGTG
>CAXTIY010000065.1:0-12652 GCA_964244215.1 uncultured bacterium | reverse complement strand
GCGCGCGCAGAAGCGCATCGCGCTCTCGGCTCGCGAATACGACTTACTCGTGGTGCTCTTACGCAATCCCAACCGCGTGTTCAGCCGCGATCAGCTTTTGGATTCGGTCTGGGGATCCGAACGTTTCGTCGGGCCGGGCGCCGTGGAAACGTATATCTCATACTTGCGTGCGAAGATCGATCACGGCTTCGCGAGTCGTCTCATTCACACGCATCGGGGTGTCGGCTACTCGCTACGCGAAGCGTAGTTCGTGTTCCGCAAGCTCGCGACGCGCCTAACGGCGGCCTACGTCTTCGCCGCGATCGTGCTCGTGATAATCGTCATCGCTGCGGTGACGACGTTCGTATTATCGACCTTCGGCGTACTGACGCGCGAAGCGAGCGCTTCCGTCGCCCGCCAAGTGCCGGAGGAAGTGCGGCAGCAAAAAGCGCGAGACGGAACCTTTGCGGCGGCCGCGCCCGATATCGCCCGGCATCTGACGCGCCCGGGATTGCGTATCGTCGTCGTCGGTGACGCTGGCCATATGCGCGTTCTCGCTGAAAGTTCGAGCGACGAACGTGGTCAGGCCGAACTTACCGTGCGTCGCTGGGCGATCGGGGCGCTGCCGCCCGGACCCGGGCCCGGGGGACCGGGGCCTGGGGGCGGAGCGGGATTCGGGCCGCCTTTGGGCTTCGGACCGCCGGGCGCAAGCGAACGGGGCGCGCCCTCATCCCGTCAGTACGAACGGATGCCACCTTTCCCGTTCGGGCTCAATGCGTTAATACGAATCGATCCCCAAACGATCTCTTTCCGCGGCGGCCACGTGACGATCGGCCCCGATCCGCGGCCGCTCGCGCGCACGATCAATCAATTTTGGATCGCCATGCTGCCGATCGGCATTTTCGTCGTGGTCGCGGCGTGGTTGCTCGGGCGTTATATCGCGGGCGAAGCGCTGCGGCCGCTGGTGCAGACTACGGAATCGTTGCGGCGCTTCGGAGAAGGCGATTTTACGCCGCGGCCGATCCGGCACGTCGAACGCAATGAGATCGGCGAACTCGTCAACGCGTACAATGCGGCCGCGGCGCAAGTCTCGGCGGCGTTCGCCGAGCGGCACGCGGCCGAAGTGCTGATGCGTTCGTTCGTTGCCGACGCCGGCCACGAATTGCGGACGCCGCTTACGGTAATCATGGGTTACATCGACGTTCTACGGCGGCGCGCGCACGTCGAGCCCGCGACCGCAAAAATTTTCGAGACGATGCTCGCCGAGAGCCGCCGCATGCGCGCGCTCATCGAAAAGTTAATCGTGTTGGCCCGGCTCGAAAATCCGCAGCTCGCGGAGCGGCAACGGGAGACCGTCGATTTGGCCGAGATCGCGGAGCGCGTCGCACTCGCGGCGCACGCGGTTCATCCGGGTCGCTCGGTATGCGTTTCGCGAGAAGGCGAAGCGCTCGTGCGGGGTGACGAAAACGAACTCTACGACGCGCTCGGCAATCTCGTCGAAAACGCGCTAAAGTACGCGCCGCAATCGACCGTAGACGTCCGCGTGTGCGACGCGCAAGGCGATGTCGTGGTCGAGGTTTCGGACGAGGGTCCGGGCATCGATACGGCCGAGCAGCCGCGAATTTTCGACCGATTTTATCGCGGCCGCGACCGCGCCTCCGCGGAAGGCTTCGGGCTCGGCCTCGCGATCGCAAAACGGTCGGTCGAACGGGCGGGCGGAGCGCTCAGCGTCGAAAGCAGTCTCGACGCCGGCTGCCGCTTTACGATCCGCATTCCGCGCGCGTCGCGCGGAGAGCGGGCGGCGCTCGCCGTATAAGCGAGGCGTGATCCGGCTGCTGGACCTCGCGACCGTCGGACAAATCGCGGCGGGGGAAGTCGTAGAGCGGCCGCTTTCGGTCGTTAAGGAACTCGTCGAAAACGCGCTCGATGCCGGTGCGACGCGCATCGCAGTTTCGGTGCGCGGCGGCGGACTCGAAGCGATCGACGTCGCCGACGACGGGTGCGGCATCGCCCCGCCCGATCTCCAGCTCGCCTTCGCGCGCCATGCGACGAGTAAGCTCACGCGTGCCGGCGATCTCGAACGGATCGCGACGCTCGGTTTCCGCGGCGAAGGGCTCGCGAGCATCGCGGCGGTCGCGCGCGTGCGACTCATATCGCGCACGGCGCGTAGCGAGGTCGGCTACGCGGTCGATGCGCACGCAACCGAGGTCACGGAACCGGAGCCCGTCCCCGCGGCGCTCGGAACGCGCGTCGTCGTCGAAGCGCTATTCGCGAACGTACCGGTGCGCCGCGAATACGTTCGATCGCCGTCGGCTGAGTTCACGCGCATCGCGACCTTTCTCGCAACGCTCGCGCTCGCTTATCCGGCGGTCGCATTCAGCCTCGCGCACGACGGACGCGCGACCTTCGCGTTCCGCGCCGATGCGACGCTCGATGAGCGGCTCGCCCACGTTTTCGGAACGGCGGCATCGGCGCTCGTGCGGCTCGATGCGCCTGCGACGGGCGATGCGCGCGTCCGCGGATACGTAAGTCGTCCGGGCAACGATCGCGGCGATCGCCGGATGCAGCTGCTATTCGTCAATGATCGTTTATTGCGCACGACGCAACTCGCGGGTGCGTGGAGCGCCGCGTATTCGAGTTACGCCCTCGTCGGGCGCCAGCCGTTCGGCGTGCTCTTCCTCGACGTACCGCCGGATCACGTCGATCCGAACGTCCACCCGACGAAAAGCGACGTGCGCTTGCGCTTCCCCGACGTCGCGCACGATGCCGTCCGCCGAACGATCGCACGTACGCTCGCAGGCGACGCGTCGCTACGCGTACGCGAGGCGCTCTCGTTCGCGCCGCCGAGCGAACCGCAAACGGCTTCACCCCTCGCATGGAGCGACGGTCGCGCGGGTTATACGCTGCATCCGGCGCAGCTGCCGGAACTCGCGCCGGTGCCCGAGTTGCGCATTTTGGCGCAACTCGACGATACGTTTCTGCTCGCGACCGACGGTCGCGCGCTCGTGCTCGTCGATCAGCACGCGGCGCACGAGCGCGTCGCCTACGAAGCGATCGCCGAGCGAGCCAAAGCGGGCGGCGCGCCGAGCGAGCCGCTCCTCGTACCGTATACGCTCGAGCTCGATGTCGAATCGTACGAACGTTTCGAGCGGTCGCGGCCGGCACTCGCGGCGGCCGGCCTCGATGTCGAACCGTTCGGGGAACGCTGCTATCGCATCGTCGCGACGCCCGCCGGGTACGGCGCTCGCGCGTTCGACGTGCGCGCGTACGTCGCGGATTTAGGAGACGACATTCCGGGGCACAGCGCCGAAGAGCGCGTGTGGGCGTCGCTTGCGTGTCACTCCGTCGTGCGCGCGGGCGATCCGCTCGAGCATGCCGAGATGACGGCTCTGCTCGCACGGCTCGTCGCGTGCGCGAATCCGATGCACTGCCCGCACGGGCGTCCCACGATCGTGCGTCTGGAACCCGACTCCATCGCACGGCTCTTTAAGCGTACCTAGCGGACCCGCGCGCGGCCGTGCGACGAGCGAAGTGTGAGCGACGTCGCATCTTCGCGCGGCGGACGACGTAACGATTCCGCCGCTCAGAGTCGGAGGTCGCACGTCGATACACTTGATACGAGTTTGCGGCACACTGCCCGTTCGATCGGCAAGCTACGTGAGGCCGTTTGGGAGATCTTAACATGTCGTTGCAGCGCGGCTCGCCCGTCGTTTTCTGCATTTTGGCCGGCCCGTCTGCGCGGCATGGGGCGCCCCGGTAACGCGTGCTGCAACGCAAGGTTCCCGGGCCCGCGTGCGGACATGCGGAGCCGGCCGGACGCCAGGCTGCGTATGCGGCCGTACTCCTGGCATCGACGTCGCGCGCGAGCGTCCGTGGCAAAGCGCGTTCGGATTATTACGCTTCTCACGACGGACTGACGGATCTTCACAATCGTCGTCACCTGATGGTTGCTCTAGGCCAAGCGATCGATCGCGCCCGAGTGGAGCCGGGCTACGGCTTCGCGCTCGTCGCAGTCGATCTCGCCGGTTTTCGAACGATCAACGAACGTTTCGATTACGACCACGGCGACCTCGTATTACGCGCCGTCGCGCGTCGGCTAGCCTATTGCACGCGAGGGAGCGACAAGCTCGCGCGCACGGGCGGGAACGAGTTCATCGTCTTGGTCGAATCGAGTCGCGCCGGAGCACCGGGAGTCGCTATTTCGGTTGCCCGACGAATCGAAACGGCAATCCGGCGGCCGATCCGCGTGCGCGACACGGAGCTTAAAGTACGTGCGAGTATCGGCGTTGCGGTCTGGGCGGAGCGCTATCGCGAGGGTAGCGTCTTGCTGCGTAATGCCGATACGGCGATGCGCATGAGCCGCAGCGATCCGAATCTGCGCTATTTGCTTTTCTCCGATAGCATGCAGGAAGAACAGGCCGCCGCAAAAGGCCTGGAATCCGAATTGCGCTTGGCGATCGAGCGTGGAGAGTTTCGCCTGTATTATCAGCCGCTCGTGGATGTAGCGGCGGCGCGCGTTTATGGTTTCGAAGCGCTCTTGCGATGGTGCCACCCGGAACGCGGCATCGTGTCGCCGCTCGACTTTATTCCCCTAGCCGAAAGTACGGGATTGATCGTTCCGATCGGTACGTGGGTTTTAAAGCAAGCAACGCTCAAAGCGCGCGAATGGCAAGACCTCAGTGGAGCGCCACTCCTAATGAGCGTCAACGTGTCGGGCCGGCAATTACAGGACGCGAGCTTTTCCGAGGATTTGCAAGAGGCGCTACGCGAGTCGCAAGTCGATCCGTCGTGCGTGCAACTCGAGATCACCGAGAGCGTCTTCATGAGCGGAGGGCTCATCGAAATCGAGATACTGCGGCGCGCTCGCGCGCTCGGCGTGCGCGTCGCACTCGACGATTTCGGAACCGGCTACTCGTCACTTAGTTATCTAGAACGCAATCAAATCGACACGCTCAAGATCGATCAATCGTTCGTGGCCCGCATCGACGATACGTCCGCAAAATCGGAGATCGTTCGCATGATCATCGCGCTCGCGCACGCGCTGGGCCTGCGCGTAATCGCCGAAGGCGTCGAAACCGCAGCGCAAAGCGCCGCACTCGTGGCTCTGGGATGCACGTATTTTCAAGGCTATTATTATAGCCGGCCGCTTCCCGAGGACGAAATTTCAAGTTATTTGCGGACGCAATGGCCGCAAGAATCGCAACTCGCACGATTACTGTACGGGCCACCCGTGCAACACGGCCCCGCGTTAAGCGTCACTGAAAAGCATGAATTGCGGGAGCAAGTCACGGCGGCGATCGAGCGCCACATGCTTTGGAAAGGCGATCTCGAGGCCGCAATCGAGAGTGGCGAATCCCCGCTCGTGCCCGAGGTCGTCGCTCGCGAAGATCTTTGTCCGATCGGCATCTGGCTCAGCACGACGATTTCCGAGGAGTTGAAACGCACGCCGCTCTACGCGGTCACCGTGGCACGGCACGCCGTCTTCCATCGCGGCGCCAGCCGCTTGATCTCGCTCGCACTCGCGCGCGACGCTTCGGCGCGGCGTTCGTTCGAGAGCGGTGGTGATTTTGCGATGGTCGCCGAGACGCTCCACAAAGCGCTCACCGATTGGCTCGCCGTGTCCGGGGCTTCGCCGGAATGGTGAACGCGGTGCGAGGGACCGGCGTAGCGCTATTCTGAATCTGACGTCGTGCGAGAAGGCGTCTTATTGCTGACCGGTCCGACGTGTGCGGGTAAGAGCGCGCTTGCGGTCGCCCTCGCGGAGCGGTTCGATGCTGAGATCGTCGGTGCGGATTCGCGACAGATTTACCGCGACATGCCGATCGGCACGGCCGCACCGACGGCCGAGCAGCGTGCGCGCGTTCCGCATCACCTCGTGGGCTTTCTCGATCCGCACGAACGCTATAGTGCGGCGCGTTACGTGCGCGATGCGCTTCGCGCCGTAACCGGGATACGAGCCCGTGGCAAGCGCGCGCTCGTGGTAGGTGGCACGGGCTTTTATCTGCGCGCGCTTGCGGGCGACGTCGCGCTTTCCGCCGCATACGATCCGCTTTTGCGCGCACGCTTGGCGCGCGAAGCACGGCTCCATCCGGCCGACGTGCTGCATGCGTGGCTCGCGGCGCGCGCACCAATCCGGGCCGCCGCGATCTCCGAGCGCGATCCCTACCGCGTTACGCGCGCGCTCGAAATCGCGCTCGCCGCAGGAGCGGTGTCCGAAACGAGCGGCGACGAACCGGGCTCGTTACGCGAAGAGCGCTTGCCGTTTCTCAAAGTCGCGCTCGACGTTTCGCCCGAATTGCTCGCCGCACGTATCGAAGTGCGGGTCGACGATATGCTTGCGAGCGGGCTCGTCGCCGAAGCCGAGCGTATCGGCGCGAGCGCCACGGCGGCCAGCGCCGTCGGCTATCCGGAAGCACTCGCTTACCTCGAAGGGCTGCTTAGCGCGCGCGAATTGCGCGCGCTCTTGGTGCGCTCGACACGCCGGTACGCTAAACGCCAACGGACGTGGTTTCGCAGCGAATCCGGCCTCGTGCAGGCAGCGCCGGAACGGCTCCCGGCCCTCGTCGTCTCGGAACTTCGCTGGCGGCTCTAGCGCGCGGCACCGTTCGCCGTAGCGCAGGATTCGGGTGCGGTGACCTGAAGCGCGTCGTATGGCTAGTAATGGCGGAGGCGTTTCCGCCGCGAATCGGGCGCAACTTCAAGATGCGTATCTCGGCGAAGCGAAGCGTCAGGAAATACCGGTCACGGTGTATCTCGTTAACGGCTTTCAGTTGCGCGGTCTCGTAAAGGGCTACGACTCTTTTACGATCGTCCTCGAATACGAACACCGGCTCCATCTCATTTACAAACACGCCGTCTCGACGATCTCGCCGCAGGCGCCGCTGACGCTGCCCGAGTGACCGGCTCCGCGCGCGCGATCGACGCGCGCAAGATGCACGGTGCGGAAAACGTCTTCGTGTTGCTCGACGAACGTCCGGCGCGCTTTTTGCAGTACGCTACGCTCGCGCGAACGTTGTGCGATCCCACGGGTCCCATGCAGGGTGCCGACGGCATCCTCATCGTCGGCGAGCCGAACGCCAAGTCCGGCTCGCTCGCGCGGATGCAAATCTTTAACGCCGATGGTAGCGAAGCCGAAATGTGCGGCAACGGCGTGCGCTGCGTCGCACGCTATCTCGTCGAGCACGGTGCGGGTTCGGAATTCGCGATCGATACGCTCGCGGGCCGTATCGCCGCTCGCGTCGTAAGCCGCGAACCGTTTGCTGCGTGCGTCGACATCGGACCCGTCACGTTTCCACATGCCGCTGAAGAAGAATCGTTCGAGGCGCTCGGTTCGACGTGGTCCTACTACGACGTTTCGCTCGGTAACCCGCACGCCGTCGTCTTCGTCCCAGACGTTGTGGCGATCGACCTCACAGCGCTCGGCGCGAGCGCGCAACGTCTCGCGCGCTTTCCGACGGGCACGAATTTGCACGTCGCCCAGATCGAAAGTGCGACGACGCTGCGCGTGCGGCACTTCGAACGCGGCGTCGGGCTTACGCAAGCGTGCGGTACGGGCGCCGCGGCTTGCGCGGCGGCGGCCATCGCGACGCGCGGCGTCACGTCGCCCGTGACGGTCCGCGTGCCGGGCGGTACGCTCGGTGTGGCGTGGGAGGCGGGTGCGACCGCACGGTTGACGGGCGGCGCCGAAGACATCTTCGCCCGAACCGTCCTCGTCTGATGCGGTCCCGTGCGGTGCTGCGCCCGGGGCTTGCGTATGCCGATACGCGCGGCCGTATTTTTTACGACGCCGCCCTACGGCCGCTCGCCGACGGCGGCGACGTGCGCGAGCCGCGTCCGGACGAACTTATTGTGGCGCCGCCGGGAGCGGTGCCCACAATGTTACCCGGTCGCGTGCCGCGCGTCGTTCGCGGAAAAGTTTCGCCGCGGCACGTGGCTTTGGGCGCCTTGCTGCCGGCCGGTTACACGCGACTCCTATTACCCGCCTATCACGCGGAACCCGGCGCCCCGACGTTGCCGTTGTTCGGCTATACGTACGCGTGCGTGGTGGATGACGAATTGTACGTCGCGGCGATGCAAACCGATGCGAGCGACGATTGGACGCCTCGCAGCTTTTCGGAAAACGAGCTCGAGACGCTCGTCGAGCGCCGCCGCGCGACGGATCCGAACAACGGCGTCCTCGCGCAACTGTCGATTTGCGCGACGGCGTACGGCTGCTTTACGGCCCAGAACGTTTTCTTGCAGCGCGGCGAAGCGGCGCTGCCGGTTTCGCCCAAGTGCAACGCACGCTGCATCGGCTGCATCTCCGAACAAGATCCCGATGCCGGCATTCCCTCGCCTCAGCTTCGCGTACGGGACGAGACGACCGCAGACGAACTCGCGCGTATCGCGCTCGCGCATCTCGCGCTCGTGCCGCAAGGCATCGTCTCATTCGGGCAAGGCTGCGAAGGCGAGCCGCTCTTACGGGCGACGACGATCGCGCGCGGCATCGAAGCGATCCGCACGGCCTCGAACGCCGGCACCGTCAATCTCAATACGAACGGCAGCTTACCGAAATCGCTTCAGATGCTGATCGATTCCGGCTTGCAAGCCGTTCGTATCAGCCTCAATTCGTTCCGGCCGGAGATTTATGCGGCGTACTATCGACCGCTCGGTTACGATCTGGACGATGTTTTCGAAAGTATACGCCTGGCGACGAGGGCGGGGCTTCGCGTCTCGCTCAACCTGTTGACGCATCCCGGCGTAACCGATGACCCGCGCGAACTCGTCGCGAGCGACGCGTTCCTTGCGGACACGCGCGTTACGATGGTGCAAACGCGTACGCTCAACATCGACCCGGCCCGATATTTCGCCGCCGTCGGCCGCCCCGCGTCGCCGCCGCTCGGCATGCGGGAAGCGTTACGCCGGATCGCGGCGGCGGGCGTGCGCGTCGGTAATTTCACGCACGCCCATTAGTGCTAGTGGTAAACGGCGAGCTTCACTTTTTTCGCACCGAGCGCTTGCGCCAGGTCGTAATGCGCTTGATCTGCGATGCGATGGTAATTGGCATCCGCTTTCGTTCCGTACTGCGCGTCGATCGCGTCCATAACCGCTTCGTGGATCTTATGGCTAACGAGTTTGTCGAGCATGACGCCTTCGTAGTACGTGCCCTGCTCGAGCCCGTGCTTCGTGATACGCACGGCGAGAAGTTTACCGCTGAGCGTCGGGGCGGGAAACTTAACTCCGGCAGCCGTAGCATCGCGCACGGCTTCGTCGACGGCGAAATTCTGCACCTTGACGAAGCTTGCAACTTTGCCCGGACCGTATTGGCGCGTTAACTTTAAGACTTCGGCGTTCGCGGTCTTTTTGCCGGCGAGCGACTGTAACGCGGCGACGATCGAAAAATGTTCCGTGGTGCCGCCGGCGGCGACGAGTGAGCTAGCGGCGAGAAGATCGGGCGCCCCGAGATACGGAATGCCGTCGGCGCCCATTTGCCCCGGGGGCATACCATGATGCATCATCGTGCCGCTCATCATACCGGTGGTTGCGACCGTGGTCGGGGCCGCGGACACGGCGACGGGAAGCAGCGCTGCCATCAAGACCGGTGTTAAAAGTTTCTTGAACATTGATACTCCTGGACTAGTGTTAACGTATCGACAACGATGATCTATGCGGTATGGATGTTTCTGCCCGGCTCGTTCGAGCTAGCGGTACGATTGTAACATAACCACTATGGAGACATAGCAAGCGGCGCAACTTACAATGTGATTGCGGCGAAGTGCCGGTGAGTTAGGCCGGTGATCCGCTCGGACCGAAGCGTTCCGTCTTAACGCGTTCCGCGTCGTGTCCGGCGACGATGAGTAAATCCGCGACGACTTCGACGAACGCGCTCGGTCCGCAGACGTAACAAGTCGGAAGAGCGCTCGCCGGCCATACGGCCCGAGCGATCGTTGCCGCATCGACGCGGTGCGGCCGCTGCGTCGAATTTGCCGGAGCGGCGCGTGTATAGACATAGGTAACGTCTAAAGCGTCTTCGATTTCGCGCCGCTTTAATTCCGTTGCATAGATGATATCCGCCGGGCTCCGAACGGAATAGAGTAAACGGAACGGTGCCGAACTTTCCGCGGCGCTACGCGCGCGAATCATCGCCATGAGCGGCACGAGCCCCGAGCCGCCGGCGATGAGTTGCACGGGTTCGGTTTGCGCCGGACGCCAGACGAACCAGCCGCCGATGGGACCGCGCACTTCGAGGCGATCTCCGGGCGACGCCGTTTCCATGAGATACGGCGAGACTTCGCCCTCGGCGATTTCTTCGACCGTCAGCTCCAAGCGGTCGCGCTGCGGAGCGCTTGCGATCGAATACGATCGAACGGCGCTATAGCCGTCGGGCGCGGTCAGTCGCACGTCGACGTGTTGTCCGGCGTCGCTTCCGGGCCAACCCGGCACGTCGAGAACGATCGTACGCGCGCTACCGGTCTCCATGCGTTTCGCGCCGACCGTAGCAACGAGCCAATTCACTCGTCGTATCGCTGCTCGCGCCACGGATCGCCGTAGCTGTGGTAGCCGCGCTTTTCCCAAAAGCCCGGGCTATCCGCAAGCGCGAGCGTAATGCCGCTGACCCACTTCGCGCTTTTCCAAAGATAGAGGTGCGGCACGAGCAGCCTCGCGGGACCGCCGTGCTCCGGTGCCAGCGCCTTGCCGTCGTAGCCGACGGCGATCCAGGCGCGCGCATCGCGCAAATCTTGTAGCGGCAGGTTCGTCGTGTAACCGCCGTACGCGTGGACGATCGCGAACGCCGCCTTCGTCTCTACGTCCATAAGCAGCGTATCGAGCGAAACGCCTTGCCATGCCGTTTGCAGCTTCGACCACCGCGTGACGCAGTGCAGATCGACGGTAATGTCTTGCGTCGGCAACGCGCCGAACGCGGCCCGATCGTAGTGCTTGATCTGGCCCGTCTCCGTCGTAAGCGTGAAAGCCCACTCGGCATGGGTTACGTGCGGCGTCGGACCGGCGGAGAGTACCGGAAAATCCTTCGTCTCGTATTGTCCGGGCGGCAGCGCTTCGCCCGAACGCCGCTTGCCTCCGAACCCTCGCGAAATAATTCCCACCGTTGCTCCTTGCAAGATGTGCGCGGACGATTCCGCTAGTTAGAAAAGCCGCTCTTCCCGAACGCGAGCTTGGCGGCAACTCGAACGCGGCGACGAATATGGGGCCTCATCTATACTACCCATGGTTCCGATGTAATTGTCGTTACAGACCAACCGCGTGGGAGATTCCGCCGCACCGAGCGTAACGTTCGACGTCTCGCTCGGAAGCTTTCCGCTAGAAAGCGCTTCTCTGTAGCGACCACCGTTCCAAATAAAAACGCTTTGTTGCGTGCCGCTAAATGCACCTGAAAATGGAAAAGATACGGTTGCGATCGGCGTGTCGTCGTTCGCGAGCGCGACGCCGTCGATGCGTATATCGGGATAGGTCCGCTCGCCGTGCGGCCCTTCCGCGTAAACGCTGAATACCGTCGCGAGAAGAGCGTCCGGCGGCCGGCGGCCGGCTGAGCGTTACCCGCGTTCCATCGGCGCGAATAACGAGAATGCCGGGCTCGTTTTTCAGCGTCACGACTGCGGCGAAGGAGCCGCCCTCCGATAAGCGATCGACGACGGTGGAGCGCTCTCGGCCACCGGAAAGGTCGTCGGCGCCGCGAGTTCATCGGTCAGTCCGGGAATAGAAAGAGTAGTTACGGTGTAAAGCGCGGCGGCGAAGAACAAGGCCGGACCTCGCCTAAAAAGCCGACATCGTGCCGTCGACGTTTGCGACGAGCACGCGTACGGTCAAGCCGACGAAAAGGCCCGTCGCGACGACGCCGTGCATATCGCGTAGCGTCCGATCGAGTTCGCCCGGATCTGCGATCGCGCCGAAGTTGCAATCGAGTAACGCATTGCCGTTATCGGTGACGTACGGCTTTCCGTCGCGTTCGCGCAACGTAACGGGAACGCCGAGTGCGGCAATTTTCTGCGTTACATAGCGCAGAGAAAACGGCACGATCTCGACCGGCAACGGAAACGCGCCGAGTTGTGGGACGACTTTACGATCGGTCACGATCGCAACGAACGCGCGCGCGGCGAGCGCGACCGCTTTCTCGCGAAATAGCGCGCCGCCGCCGCCCTTGATGAGCGAACGGTCCGGGGCCGCTTCGTCGGCACCGTCGATCGCTACGTCGATCGGTTCGTCGCCGAGTTCGGCGAGTTCGATATTTCGTTCCCCGCACATGCGCGCCGTTTCACGAGACGTCGCGACGGCACGTACCTTCCAGCCGCCCGAGACCAACTGCCCCACGCGCTCGATCGCGTAGAAAGCGGTCGTGCCGGTACCGAGCCCGATGCACGTGCCGTCGCGCACGTACTCATCGACCGCGCGATAGCCGACGTCACGTTTCGCACGGTCTTCGAGAGCAAGTTCCATGCGCCCATCTGCGAAATGTGCTCGAGTGGGCCCTTCCATGTTCCTCGACGCCTCGTTGATCGGCGCGTTGCTCTTCGTGGCATGGTTGCTCGCGCGGGTCGCGCGTTGGATCGGCTTTCCGCCGGCCGTCATGCTCGTGGTGCTCGGAATCGTTGCGGCGAGCCTCAATCCGAAGGCGACCCAGATCGCGCTCACGCCGGCGACGCTCGGCCTCTTTCTGCCCGCGCTCATCTTCGAAGCT
>CAXTIY010000064.1:0-12652 GCA_964244215.1 uncultured bacterium | reverse complement strand
CGCTCGCCGCGCGCGCGCATTCGAGCGTGAGCCCTTCGAGGATCGAACGATAGACATGTCCGGCACCGTGCGAACCCGTAAATCCGACGATGCAGCCGCGCGCATCCGGATCCCAGTGCGGGTTCATGCAACCCGACCAATATGGAAGCGTCACCAAACCGTCGGAACCGATCGGTAAAGCGGTCGCGGCGCGTTCGAGCGTCGCAAAGACATCTTCACCGGCGGCTGCGGCGACGAAATTGGTTCGGAACCAATCCATTAAAAATGCGCCGCTGCGTTGCACCGTTTCGAGAACGTAACCGCGAGCGCTCGCGGAGATTAGCGTTCTCCAATACGGCGTATACGCATACGTTTCGGACCAGACGCCGGATACGATCGCGGTACCGAGATTAAGATACGCGCGGCCCGCAAGTGCGCAGTTAGTTCCAAGCCCCGCACACTGCCCGTCGCCGCCACCCGCCACCACCGGAGTACCCGCCGGCAGACCCGTTTCCGCAGCCGCCGACGCGAGCGTTTCGCCGAGCACGGTTCCGGGCGCGTAACTCCGCGGGAAGCGCGTCGCGTCGAGATCGAGTTTTGCGAGGATCGTATCGGACCAGACGCGCGCTTCGATATCGAAGACGCCGCTCGGGTCGCTGCTCGCCCAACTCGTCGCGAGTTGTCCCGTAAGACCGCGCACGAGATAGGCTTGGACTTCGGTGAACGTCGCGGTGCGCGCGAACGTCTGCGGTTCGTGATCGCGTAGCCAGGCGATGCGTGAGATTGCGGGCGTGAGATCGATCGGCTTGCCGGTCGTGCGATGGAGCCACTCCGCGCCGTACCATTCGGCGAGGAGCGGAAGATAATCGCGGCCGCGTTCGTCGAGCCACAGCATCGCCGGGCGCAGCGGTATGCCTTCCGCATCGAGCGGAGCCATCGTTTCGCGTTGATTGGCGATCGCGACGGCGGCGATCCGGCTTGCGTCGATCTGCGCGAACACGCCGCGCAATGCCGCGACGAGCGACGTCCACCAATCCTGCGGGTTCTGCTCGAAGCGGACGTTACCGAGCGATGCCATTGCGATCGGCGCGGCGTGCTCGGCGACGGCGATTCCGCGAGCGTCGAATGCGATCGCCTTTGTCGATTGCGTCGATGAATCGATGCCGATAACGAGATCGCGCGAACCGGGCGTCAGGCGCGGCGATTCAGTCACGGGCGCTCGAGTACCGCTCGCGCGGTCGGTTCGTCCGTAACGAAGAGCGTCGCATAACCGCCTGCAAGTGCGGCCCGTAACGCCTCAACCTTGGAAGGCCCTCCGGCAACGCAGAGTCGCGTCGGAATCGCGCGAATCTCATCCGGTGTGAGGCCGATCATTCGGGCGTCGAGCGTGCCGTCGACCGGTCGGCCTCGGCGGTCGATGAAGCGCCCCGCGATAATCGCGACCGCGGACTCAGGCACGACGTCGGACGGCGCGCGACGATAATTTCCAAAAACGAAGCCGACCGTTTCCGGCTCGACGTCGGCGACGCCGAACACGACGGCGTCGCTCTTGCGGATTAGATCGAATTGTTGAACGAGCGTCGGTTCGAGCATCAGCATTTCTTTCACGCTCGCATGCGACGTTAAGCCCGGTGCGTGCAGATTAACGCAGCGGCCTCCCAAGCGGCTCGCGATATTCGTCGTGCAGAGTTCGGGCGAGAATGCATAGGTCGCCATCATGCTGCCGGTGATCTGCACGACCGATAGATCGCGGATGTGCAGCACGGGGAGCGCGACGGATAGTGCGAGCACCGTGCGGCCCCACGCGACGCCGAGCGTCATGTCGGGCCGCAGCAGCGACACGAGAACGCGAGCGCCCGCGGTGCCGATCCGTTCGGCCGGGGCGGCGCCGGAGGGTGCGGCGGGTATGACGAGGCAACCGTCCAGGCCGTAGCGGCCGGCTAGCTCTAACGCGAGCCCGATTGGCGCGCGCACTTCGGGCGCGAGCGATATCTGCACGATTCCCCGGGTGCGCGCCTCTTGCAGATAGTTCACCACGGTCGCTCGCGACACGCCGAGAAGTTCTCCGACCGCGCCTTGCGTCAATTCGTCCTGGTAGTAATACCAGGCCGCCGCCAAAACGGGATCGAGGTCGAAGGCGACGCGCGCCTGGTTCTCGCGACCCTTTGCGCGTGTCATACAAAGAAGATATTTCCGTAAAATCGAAGAAAGGTCAACTCGAGTTGCCAATTGTCAACTTGCTTGGCGGTCGTTTCACCGCTTATTCGGAGCCCTTCTTTGCTTTGTATCCCGGTCAGATCGAGCCTTAGGACACGTGCGCGGCGCGTGCCACGTTCGTGGGCACGATGACGGACGCAGCGGTCGCTCCGCCCGACTGGAACGAGCGCATTCGTGAAATCGTGGCCGGCACGTGGGTCGATCCTGAAACGGGCGAGGGCTTTCGGGTGCCGTACAAATCCATCGTCATTGCGGACGATTTGAGCGGCCGTGAGGCCGAACTCGTCGCGCCGCTCGGACTCGGTCGACGGATCGCCGTCGTTTCCGATGCATCGACGCACGGCGTCCTCGGCCGACGCGTGGAAGCGGCGCTTGCCGAGATCGCCGAGGTCGCATCCGTGGTCATGGAACGCCCGAAAGCCGATGAAGCGACGATCGCCGCCGTCGCCGAGCGGACGCGCGATGCCGACGGCATCGTCGCCGTCGGTTCCGGAACGATTAACGACGTCTGCAAATACGTCACGTTTTCCGATGGCCGGCCGTACGCGGTTTTCGCGACCGCGCCTTCGATGAACGGCTATACGTCAACGACCGCTTCCGTCACCTCAAATACGGGCCTCAAGACGTCATTACGCGCACATGCGCCGCTCGGCGTATTCGTGGATCTTGCGGTGAACGCGTCGGCGCCGACGTATCTGATCGCGGCCGGGCTCGGCGATTCGCTTTGCCGTTCGACGGCGCAGGTCGACTGGTGGCTCTCGCATCGCCTCTTCGATACGGAGTACACGTCGTTACCGTTTCGGCTACAAGTTCCCGACGAAACGCTAATGCTCGAACACGCACCGGGACTCGCGCAAAGCGACCTGGCAGCGGTCGCATATTTGCATCGTGTGCTCGCGCTCGTCGGGCTCGGCGTTTCGTTCGTCGGAACGACGCATCACGGTTCGATGGGCGAGCACCAGATCTCGCACTACATCGATTGTTTCGCGGGCGAGCGCCATCCCGGCACCCGCCACGGTCAACAGGTCGGCGTCGCGTCGCTCACGATGGCGCGCTTGCAGCACCGGCTATTCGCTTCCGACGTTCCGCCTCGCGTGAAGCCCACGCGGATCGACGAGGCGGACATGGTGCGGCGCTGCGGCGCGGAGAACGCGGGGCAATGCCTCGCCGAGTGGCAGAAGAAGGCGCTCACTGCGGAATCGGCGGCCGCGCTTAACGAGAAGCTCGCGCGCATTTGGCCCGAGCTACGGCGCGAATGCGAAGCCTTTATGCTTCCGGTCGAAACGATGGAGAACGCGCTCCATCGTGCCGGCGGCCCGGTGACGGCGGCGGAATTGCAACTCGATCCGACTTTCTATCGCGAGGCCGTGCTGCACGCGCGCGAGATGCGCAATCGCTATTCGGTGCTCGATCTTCTCGCCGACTCCGATATGCTCGAGGACGCCGTTGCACACGAGCGCTGATATGCGTCCGATCGCAGAACTTCCGCGTGCAGCGCTTCGCGACTTGCTTATCGTTTTTACCGATATCGACGATACGCTGACGACCGAAGGCCGGCTACCGGCGGAAGCGTACGCGGCGCTCGAGCAACTAGAGCGCGCCGGGCTCACCGTCGTTCCGATTACCGGCCGCCCCGCCGGCTGGTGCGATATGATCGCGCGCTTCTGGCCCGTGGCGGGTGTGGTCGGTGAAAACGGCGCCTTCTATTTCCGTTACGACCGGACGCGGCACGAGATGCAGCGTGTGTTCGTGCGTTCGGCGGAACAGCGCGCCGAAGATAAGCGTCTGCTTGCAGCGCTATCGAGCGACATCTTGCGGCTCGTTCCGGGTTCTGCGGTCGCGTCGGATCAACAGTACCGTGAGTCCGATCTCGCGATCGACTTTCGCGAGGACGTCCCCGCGTTGCCCGCCACCGCCGTCGATGAGATCGTGCGGATCTTCGAAGCGGCCGGTGCGACGGCGAAGGTTTCGTCGATTCACGTCAACGGTTGGTTCGGCGCACATGATAAGTTATCGACGGCTCGGCTCTTCGTGCACGACGTGCTCGGCTACGCCTTGGACGACGTTCGCGATCGCACGCTATTTGTCGGCGATAGCCCGAACGATGCACCGATGTTCGCTTATTTTCCGTTAGCATGCGGGGTCGCGAACGTCCTGGACTTCCGCAATCCTTTCACGCATCTCCCGGCTTATATTTCTCCCGAACGGGGCGGCCGCGGATTCGTTCGTATCGCCGAGGCGATCCTCTCCGCGCACGCGGCGGCGTGAAAAGCCCGGCTCGGCCGGAACAAACTTAACTCTCTCCCTAGAAGAAGGCAAAATGAAGAGTCGTGTTCTCCCTAAATTCGCCGGCGCGCTCGCGCTGGTCCTCATGGCTAACGTCACCGGAGCGCCCGCGGCGCCCGGCGACAAGCCGATCACGATCGGCATCACCGTCTATGATATGTCGTCGTGGTGCTCGTGGGGCAAACAGGGCGTCGATAAAATCTCGGCCGTCAACGGCGTTACGACGCTCTGGACGAGCTCGAATAACGACGTGCCGACGCAGCTCTCGCAGATCGATAGCTTCATCGGAAAAAAGGTCGACGCGATCATCATCGATCCCGTAAATTCATCGACGCTCGATGCCGAAATTAAAAAGGCCAAAGCGGCCGGCATTCCCGTGTTCGCCGTGAATCAGTCCATCAAGAGCGATGCGCTGGCCGGCTATTTCGGCCCCGACGACGTGCAGGCCGGCTACGACGAAATGGTATCGCTCGCCGAACTCATGCACGGCAAGGGCAACATCGTCGTGACCGAAGGTCCGATCGGCGGCTCGGGACAGATCGACCGCACGAACGGCATCAACAAGGCGCTCAAAAAATATCCGAATATCAAAGTGCTCTCGATGCAGACGGCTAACTGGAAGCGTTCCGAAGCGCTGACGCTCATGGAAAATTGGATCGCGCGCTACGGTTCGCAAATCAACGGCTTCGTTTCTGAAAACGACGATATGGCGATCGGCGGCATTACGGCGCTCAAAGCCAAAGGCCTGGCCGGCAAGATCCCGGTAACGGCGATCGACGGTATCCAAGACGGCATGCGCTACGTGAAAGACGGCCTCATCAACGTGACGTATCTGCAGAACGGTGCCCTCGAAATGGGCGAAGGCGTGCAGCTCGTAACCGATTACGTGCGCCATAAGAAAGCGCTCAGCGGCAAGCAGTTGATCATGCCAAAAGTCGACAAGTCGAACGTCGACAAATATTACACGCAACTGTACGTCGATAAGGATAAGTTCATCGCCGATCTTCCAAAAATCATCGATGCGAATCTCAAGTCGGGCAATTACGGCGGCCAGTAGAGGTCGCGTTTAGATGCGAAACGAGCTTCTCGCGCAACTCGACGATGATTTCGACGTACTGATCATCGGCGGCGGTGCGACGGGCCTCGGAACGGCAGTCGATGCCGTGACGCGCGGTTACCGTACCGCTCTCGTCGAGGGCTCCGACTTCGCGAAAGCGACGTCGAGCCGCTCGACGAAGCTCGTTCACGGCGGCGTGCGGTATCTCGAGAAGGGCGACATCCGCCTCGTCCGCGAGGCACTGCACGAGCGTTCCAACCTGCGCCGGAATGCTCCGCATCTCATGAGTGGCCTCGGTTTTATTCTGCCGCTCTATCGTTACTACGAAGGCCCGTATTATTTCGCCGGGCTTAAAGCGTACGATATGCTCGCTGGCAAATCGACGTTTCCGGGGAGTTCGTATCTCGGGCGTAAGGCGACGCTCGAGCGGGCGCCCGATCTTCGCGCATCGGGTCTGCATGGCAGCATACGTTATTATGACGGACAGTTCGACGACGCACGGCTCGCACTCGCACTCGCCCGGACGGCTCTCGACCGCGGCGCGACCGTCTTGAACTACGTGCGCGCGCTTCGCTTCATCTATTCGGGCGGCAAGGCCGTCGGGGCCGTCGTGTACGACGAGGAAACGGGCCGAGAATTCGACGTTCGTGCGAAGGTCGTCGTAAATGCAACCGGCATCTTCGTCGACGAACTGCGTAAGCTGGACGACGCGGAAGCGGCGCCCGTTCTTTCTCATAGTCGCGGCAGCCATCTCGTCTTTTCGCGCGACATTTTTCGCGGCAAAGATGCGCTGCTCGTGCCGAAAACGAGCGACGGGCGCGTGCTGTTTGCGGTGCCGTGGCTCGGGCACGTCGTGGTGGGAACGACCGATATTCCGGTTGCGACGGCACAACTGGACGTCTCGCCGACGCGCGAGGAAGTCGATTTCATCGTTCGAGAAATCAATGGCTATCTCGAACGACCGGTCACCCGCGCAGATGCGCTCGCAGCCTTTTCAGGCCTACGGCCGCTCGTCAGTGGCAAGGCGGTCACGACGGCAAAACTCTCGCGCGAACACTTCATCGAAGTTGCGAAGAGTGGCGTCGTGACGGTTACCGGCGGTAAATGGACGACCTATCGCAAGATGGCCGAAGATACGGTCGATACGTTCGCGCAAAGCGCGGGTTTGACGGCCGCTCCTTGCCGAACGGCCGATCTGCCGCTCCATGGAAGCCCGGGTAGCGCTGCGCCGGCCGATGACGTCCGGTACGCTTCGTACGGTTCGGACCGAGAGCAGTTGCTCGCGCTCGAACGAGAAGACGACGAGCTCTCCAAACCGTTCGCGCCGCGTTTACCGTACACGCGCGCCGAAGTGGTGTTCGCCGCACGGTATGAAATGGCGCGGAGCATCGACGACGTGCTCGCGCGCCGCACGCGCGCGCTGTTTCTCGACGTCGACGCCACGCGCGCCGCGGCGAGCGACGTCGGGCGCCTTTTGGCAACGGAGCTCGGGCGAGACGCAGCGTGGCAAACGGAGCAGCTCGCGAACTTCGAGCGGATCGTCGCTCCCGACGCCGCTTCGATCGGCCGCTCGCTCGAGAACGCGCTTACGTAACCTGCCGGCGTTAACCGGGCGACCGCGACATTCGGGGCAGCGCGAGCGTGAAGGCGACGATCAACATAGCGGTACCTAAGACGAGCACGTTCGCGACAGAGCTCGTATCGATGACGAAGCCTCCTAGGGCGGAGCCCGCGGCTATGCCGATGTTGAAGGCCGTCATGTTGAGCGCGAGGGCCGTATCGCGAGCCTCGCCGCCAACTGCCGCGAGCGCACCGTTGATCGCCGGGCTATACGCCCACGACGCGAGATTCCACAGTGCGATGAGTACGATCGTTAGCGCGAGCGGGCCCGATACGAAGCGCATTGCGACGTAGATTGCGATATTAGCTCCGATCGCAACGAGCATGGTCATGCGAATGCCGAAACGGTCGACGCAAACGCCACCCACGAGATTGCCCGCGATGCCGAACACACCCATCAAGAAAAGTATCAGTGCCGTCATCGCGACGCCCGTGATATCGCGCGCCTCGAGAAGCGGGCGAATATAGGTAACGACGGCGTATTGGCCGACGAGATTAAAGACCGAGATGCTTAAAAGCCGGATAACGGTCGGCGTGAGCGCAGCGCTCGATGCCGTTCGTGCGTCGCCGGAGCCGCGCTCGAACAAGGCCGTCGCATTCGCACGAACGCGTAATCTTGCGGCCAGGAGCGCGGCAACGAGCGGAAGCGTGCCCGCGATAAGAAAAACGGAGCGCCAGCCGAAGGCGCTCGCCATCAGCGTTGCGATCGGTAAGCTCAGCGTCAGCGCGGCGCCGAAACCCGCGAAGACGATGCCCTGCGCCCGTCCGCGCAGTGCGAGCGGAACGACGTCGTCGATCGATGCGAGCGCGAGCGGCGAACAGAGCGCGGAACCCGCTGCCGCGACGATGCGCGCCCCGATGACGGCGGCAAACGTCGGTCCCAAATAAGCGAACGCGTTCGCGCCGGCGACGACGAGTAAGCCCACGATCAAACCACGTTGCCGTCTCGCTCCACGAAACAGTGTCGCGAGAATCGGCGAGAGGACGGCGAATACGAGCGCGTAGACGGTCGTGAGCATGCCCGCCGTGCCGATCGACACTCGGGCGCCGTGTGCGACGGCAGGCACGATTCCGGCGATGACGAGTTCCCCGAAGCCGACGGCAAACGTCACGCTCGTCAATACGGCGAGCGCGAACCAAACAGAACTCGTCCCCACGACGCGTGTTTTCGTTAAAACGCCCGAACCATCATGTGTTGTATTCGTCCCGTTGCGAGCCTCGGCACGTTAGTGCCGCAGCGCGAACAACCCGACGATCGTTTCGAAAGCGATCATAACGATGACGACGACTTCGAGGAATTCGCTACGCGCGGCTTGCGCTTGATCGGTGAAGAACCGGTACATTTCGTTGACCGTTTCGACTTTCGAATCGACCTGCTTCTGCCAATCCCGCAGGCCGAGCCGTCCCGCCGCTCCGCGATAGAGACGCGCATAGTACGCATCTCCGATGATCTTGAGCGCGTTCGAGGCACGATCGGTGAGTTCGGCGATATCGACGATGAGGTAGCGCAGCCGGTCCGCCGCGTCTTGTGCTTGTTTGCGGCCGAAGCGTCGCGTGGGGCGTTTCGCATCGTATTTGTAGATCTCGTCGAGTTCCGCATCGAGCCGCGCGTCGTAGGTGCGCAACTCCACGAGTTGCGTATTGGCGAACTCGAGTATGTCGAGCGTGTTGTTTGCGCCGTCGCGCCCGTCGTACACGAAGGCCGTATCCCATTGCACGATGGAGAGGTCGTCATCGAAGTAAGAAAACGCGATGCGCAAAGCCTCGGCGCTTTCACCCGGCGTAACGCGCCGCTCTTCGCAAAGCACGAGGCTCGCGAGCGCGTCGCCGTAATCTTCGGTGAGTTCCATCGCGGTAATCGGCTCTGCGAACGACTCGACTTCGAAAACGAAGTAGTCTTCGACGAGCGCCTCGTGGGGGTCGTCGAGGGCGTGCTCGATCTCGCCGAGGATCCCCACGAGCGTTTTGCTCGCGAGCTCCGGTAACTCGTCGTCGTTGCGCAGCCGTCGCGTGAAGGCAGCGTATGCGTTCCACGAGCCGTCGAAGGGCAACGTGATGCGGACCGATACGACGCCGTAATCGAAGATCTTCGCCCGGATTTCGGAATTGCTCGGGCCGGGCGGTATCTGTGCGACGACCGGCGGCTCGGGGAATTCGATGAAGCCGGGGGACGCTTCTCGGCGCAACAGGAGCGGCGCCCGCGTCACGGTCTCGCCCGCGAGGCTACCCAGGCCGCCGAGGTTGCCGAGATCGATGGTGTCGGCGACGTCGTAAACGAAGTACGCGTGGAATCGGCCCGCTCGGACCGCCGGCGGAACGGCAGGGACGCGCCGCTCGGCAAGAGCCATAGAGCGCGCCTTCGCTTCGGAGGCAGCGCAACCCGGCCGTTAGCACTCACGGTTGTAGACTGCGAATGAACGTCGATAAGATGACCGAACGGGTCCGCGAAGCCCTCAACGACGCGTTCGCGCGTGCTCTGCGCGAGCGCAATCCGAACGTGGACGTCGAGCATGTGCTCGCAGCTCTGCTCGCGCAAGACGAAGGCGTGGTGCCGGGCCTGCTCACGCGGGCCGGCATCGACGCCGCGGTTTTGAAGCGTCGCCTCGATGAGGCGCTCTCTAACCTGCCGCGGATATCGGGCTCGAGCGATGTCCAGCCTCAGCTATCCGGTGCCGCAAGTCGGCTCCTCGTGCAGGCAGCTGACGAAGCGACGAAGCTGACCGACGAGTACGTCTCGGTCGAGCATCTGCTGCTCGCGATGATCGATAACACGGGGGCGGTCGGCCGCTTGCTGCGCGAACTCGGCGCCTCGCGGGATAAGGTGCTGGGCGCTTTACGCGAGGTTCGGGGCAACCAGCGCGTCACGACGCAAAATCCCGAAGGCACCTATCAGTCTTTGCAGCGCTACGGCCAAGATCTCACGCAGGCGGCCGAGCAGGGCAAACT
This sequence comes from uncultured bacterium, assembly GCA_964244215.1. Classification (GTDB taxonomy): domain Bacteria; phylum Vulcanimicrobiota; class Vulcanimicrobiia; order Vulcanimicrobiales; family Vulcanimicrobiaceae; genus CAXTIY01. The sequence continues at coordinate 2,547 of CAXTIY010000064.1, read as the reverse complement.
CGATCCCGTCATCGGTCGCGACGATGAAATTCGCCGCGTCGTGCAAGTGCTCTCGCGCCGCACCAAAAATAACCCCGTGCTTATCGGAGAACCCGGCGTCGGCAAGACCGCGATCGTCGAAGGTTTAGCGCAGCGCATCGTGCGCGGCGACGTGCCGGAATCGCTCAAAGGCAAGCGGCTCGTGTCGCTCGACATGGGCGCGCTGATCGCGGGCGCGAAGTTTCGTGGCGAATTCGAAGAGCGTCTTAAAGCCGTTCTCAAAGACGTGCAATCCTCCGAGGGCTCGGTGCTCCTGTTCATCGATGAAGTGCACAACGTCGTCGGTGCGGGCAAAGCCGAAGGCTCCATGGACGCGGGCAATCTGCTCAAGCCGCTGCTCGCGCGCGGCGAACTCCATCTAATCGGCGCGACAACGCTCGACGAATACCGCAAATATATCGAGAAGGACGCCGCCCTCGAACGGCGCTTTCAGCCGGTGTTCGTCGATCAGCCGAGCGTGGAAGATACGATTTCGATTTTGCGCGGCTTGCGCGAGCGCTACGAAGTGCATCACGGCATCCGCATCAAGGACGCTGCGCTGGTTGCGGCCGCGACGCTTTCGGACCGCTATATCGCCGATCGTTTCTTACCGGATAAGGCGATCGATCTCGTCGACGAAGCGGGCGCGAAATTGCGTACCGAGATCGAATCGATGCCCCAAGAATTAGACGAAGCGTCGCGCCGCACGATGCAGCTCGAAATCGAACGCGAAGCGCTCCGTAAGGAAAGCGATGACGCCTCGAAAGAGCGTCTCGCGCGAATCGAGCACGAACTCGCAGAGCTGCGTTCGCAGACCGATGGCACGGCCGAGCGCTGGCAAGCCGAAAAAGCGGCCGTAGCCGGCTTGCGGAAATTGCGTCAAGAGATCGACCAAACGAAAACGGAAATCGATCAAGCCGAGCGTCAGTACGATCTCAATCGCGCGGCGGAGCTGCGCTACGGTAAGCTAGCGGATCTCGAGCGCCGCCTAGGCTTCGAAGAGGCGAAGACCGCCGGCGACGGCCGCCCACGCTTACTCAAAGAAGAAGTCGATGAAGAAGATATCGCAGGCGTCGTCGCGCGCTGGACGGGTATCCCCGTATCGAAATTACTCGAAGGCGAGATGCGCAAACTCCTGCGTCTCGAGGACGAGTTGCACCACCGCGTGATCGGCCAAGACGAAGCGGTAACCGCGGTCGCCGAAGCCGTCATCCGCTCGCGCAGCGGTCTCTCGGATCCCAATCGGCCGATCGGCTCGTTCATTTTCCTCGGACCGACGGGCGTCGGTAAAACGGAACTCGCGCGAGCGCTCGCGTCGTATCTCTTCGACGACGAGCGGGCGATGATCCGCATCGACATGTCGGAATACGGTGAGAAGCATTCGGTTTCGCGGCTCATCGGCGCACCGCCCGGCTACGTCGGGTACGACGAGGGCGGCCAATTGACCGAAGCCGTGCGGCGGCGTCCGTTCTCGGTCGTGCTGTTCGACGAAATCGAGAAGGCTTCACCCGACGTCTTTAACGTTTTCTTGCAGATTCTCGACGACGGCCGCCTAACTGACGGTCAGGGTCGCACCGTCGATTTCAAGAATACGATCCTCATCATGACGTCGAACATCGGTTCGAATCGGATCCTCGATTTCTCGGGCGCCGCCGGTGCGGAATACGCGGTGATGCGAGCGACGGTGCTCGACGAACTACGCCGCCACTTCCGGCCTGAGTTCCTCAATCGCGTCGATGAGATCGTCGTCTTCACGGCGCTCGCGGAGGCGCAACTCGAACGGATCGTCGCCATCCAACTCGATCGCTTGCGTTCGCGCCTGGGCGCACGACGTATCGAACTCGACGTGAGCCCGAGCGCGCGCCGGCATCTCGTCAAGGTCGGCTACGATCCCGTCTACGGAGCGCGGCCGCTCAAGCGTGCCGTACAACGCGAACTCGAAACGCCGCTCGGTCGCCGCATTCTCGGCGGAGAGGTGCGCGACGGTGAGAGCGTCTTCGTAGATTACGACGAAGCCAAGGGCGAGCTAACGTTCGCCCAGGGCTTGCCGAAGTTTCCGCAGCTTCAATCGCTCGCCGGAGAATAAGCGGCGAACTCGCTCGCAATCGCTTCGGTCGCTTTCGAGGAAACGAAACCGATTAGCGACGTGCCGCCGGGTCCGAAGCGCAGTTCGGCCGCTTCAAAAAACATATACGAGCGTGCTTCGAAGCTGCTGACGGCCTGCCACGGAATACATAACGGAACGAAGGCGAAACGAAACGGCGCCTTCGGCAAGAGGGTAATTCCGAGTTCGTCAATTTCGACGAATAGCGGCGGAGCGTTCCAGCTATGCGCCCCAATGAGAACGCCTCTCGAGGCGTAACGCGTTCCGGCGCTCGGTCGCGCGCCGTAGCGGCGCGCGAGCGCCCGCCAGCCGATGAGCTGCGCGAACACGAACGTCATTGCGATGAGGGTGAGGGCGGCGAGCGCCGAGATGCCGGCGAGTAGCGTGAACGCGCCGGTCATCGACATCCCATCCGGGTCGGCCGT
>CAXTIY010000063.1:0-12764 GCA_964244215.1 uncultured bacterium | reverse complement strand
CACGATGCACGTCAACGTCACCGGCACGAGCGCGCTCGCGACCGCGGGCACGGGCGACGTGCTCTCCGGCATTATCGCGACGCTCCTCGCGCAAGGGCTCTCGCCCGTCGACGCCGCGCGCGCCGGCGCATACTGGCACGGTCTCTCCGGTCGCCGCGCCGCCCGCGAACGCAACGTCGGCGTCATGGCGAGCGACGTCGCCGAAGGGCTCGGTCCGTCGCTCCCGTTATCCCGACCGGCTTATACGCATCTCACGCGGCTGATTTGATTCAGGCGCCCGATCGCTACGCGACGGCGAAGACACGCTCCTCGACACGCGTCGCATCGAGCGCCGCTTTGAGATCCGCAAGGATATCCGCTTCATCCTCGATGCCGACCGAAAGACGCAGGAGATCTTGCGTTACGCCGAGCGCGACTTTTTGCGCGGGTGGCACGGAGCCGTGCGTCATCGTCCACGGGCTGCACACGAGCGACTCGACGCCGCCGAGCGAGGTTGCGAGATTAAAGATTTTCGTCGCTTTCGCAACGGCGAGCGCGCGCTCGGCTCCGCCACGGACGCGTAGCGAAACGATCCCGCCGAAACCGCGCATCTGCCTCTTCGCGAGTTCATGATGCGGATGCGATGCGAGCCCCGGATAATAGACCGCGGTAAGATCGTCGCGCGTCTCGAGATAGTGCGCAACCGCGTGCGCGTTACGTTCGTGTTCGCGCATGCGTAGCGCGAGCGTCTTCGCGCCGCGCAACGTGAGGTACGCGTCCCATGGGCCCGGAACCGCGCCCACGGCGTTCTGATGCATGGCGATCTGCGCGGCCAGGTCGGGATCGTCCGTAATCGCGATGCCGCCGACCACGTCGCTATGACCGCCGAGATATTTTGTCGTCGAATGCATCACGACGTCGGCGCCGAGTTCGAGCGGACGCTGCCAATACGGCGTCGCGAACGTGTTGTCGACGGCGACGATTTGCCCGGGACGCCGCAGTGCGGAGATCGCGGCGATATCGATGATACGCAGCAACGGATTCGTCGGCGTCTCGATCCAGAAGAGCTTCGTATTCGATTGTATCGCGGCGCGCGTCGCTTCGACGTCGCACATATCGACGTACGTCGTCGTTATTCCATAACGCGGAAACACGTCGGAGAAGAGCCGGTGCGTACCACCGTACAAATCCTGGGTCGCGATAATGTGATCGCCCGCACGTAAGAAGCTGAACGACGCGCCGTTTGCCGCGGCCATGCCCGATCCGAATGCGCTCGCGAACCGCGCGCCTTCGAGATCGGCGAGCTGCCGTTCGAGGGCGAGCCGCGTCGGATTACCCGAACGCGAGTAGTCGAAGCCCTTCGTAACGCCGACCGACTCTTGCGTAAACGTCGCCGTCTGATAGATGGGCGGAATAGTCGACCCCGTAACGCTACAAGGATCTTGGCCGGTCCGGATAGCGCGCGTTGCGAATCCACGGGTAGCCACGGCAGCCCCTCGCACGTCGGTGCGAGTGGTAGGCTGCGAGTGGCCGAAAGCATCATTCGGCATGAGTTACACTCCCAGTAATTTAGATTGTCCGTAGTGCTACGCGGCTTGCGGGACGCCACCTGCCGGGCTTTGGGTAATTATCGTCAGACGAGAAGTGCGCGCAGGCCCGCTTCGTCGACGATCGCTATTCCGAGCGACTCCGCCTTCGCGAGTTTGGAACCCGCTTCTTCGCCCGCGACGACGTAAGCCGTCTTCTTACTTACCGCCGAACCGACTTTGCCGCCCGCCGCAGCGATAAGCGCACTCGCCTCCTCACGCGTTAAGGTCGGCAGCGTTCCGGTAAGCACCAGCGTCTTACCGGCGAGCGGTCCCGCAGGCGTGCGTTCGCGCAGCGGCGCCGTCATTTCAACGCCGAGCGCCCGTAAGCGCTCGACGACGCGCTGGTTTTGCGGCTGTGCGAAAAAGAACGTAACGCTCTCGGCGATTTGCGGACCGACGCCTTCGGTATCAGCGAGCTCTTGCGCGCTCGCGGCCGCGAGCGCGTCGACCGTTCCGAAGTCTCCGGCGAGCAGCGCCGCGTTTTGGCCGCCCACGTAGCGGATACCGAGCGCCACGAGCACGCGCGCGAGCCCGCGCGATTTCGATTCCGTAATCGCCGTAAGCACGTTCTTGACCGACCGTTCACCCATGCGCGGTAGCGTCGCGAGCCCTTCGAAATGGAGCTCGTAAAGATCGGCCACGTCGTGACACAGCTTCGCCTCGACGAGGCTGCTCGCGAGCGCATCGCCGACGCCTTCGATATCCATCGCGCCGCGGGAACACCAATGCCGCAACCGTTCGCGCAGTTGCGCGGGACACGCGACGTTCGTGCAATACGCGAACACGTCATCCGGCGGATGTTCCACCCGCGAACCGCAAACCGGGCACTGCTCCGGCAGGCGATACGTCTGCGCCTCGGGCGGCCGCAATTCGAGAACGGGCCCGACTACGTACGGAATAACGTCGCCCGCGCGGTGCACGATTACCGTATCGCCCGCGCGAATATCTTTACGGCCGATATCCGCTTCGTTGTGCAGCGTCGCCATCTTCACGGTAACGCCGCCGATTGCGACCGGTTCCAACACGGCATACGGATTGAGCTTGCCCGAGCGGCTGACGTTGATTGCGATCTCGCGTAAGCGCGTGCGCGCTTCCTGAGCTCGGAACTTAAACGCCGTCGCCCAACGTGGATCTTTACCGGCATAGCCGAGCTTCGCTTGCAGCGCGAGATCGTCGACTTTAATTACCACGCCGTCGATCTCGTAATCGAGCGTCGCGCGTTCCGCTTCCGCCCCCCGGCAGAATGCGAGCACGTCGTCGATCGTCGCACAACGCGTCGCGCGGTCGTTTACCGGGAAACCGTACGCGCGCAGCTCGGCGAGTAACGCGCTCTGCGTGGCCGGCAACGCGCGCTCCGCAAATGCGCCGACGGCATAGGCGAAGAACGAGAGGTCGCGCTCGGCGGTAAGCCGTGAATCCTTTTGCCGCAAGCCGCCCGCCGCCGTATTGCGCGGATTCGCGAAAAGCGGCTTACCCGCAGCTTCGCGTGCCGCGTTGAGCGCGGCGAAAGCGCTTTTGCGAAGGTAGATTTCGCCGCGCACGTCGAGCGTCGCCGGCGGCTCGCCCGTAAGCGTCGCCGGAATGTCGCGGATCGCGCGCACGTTACCGGTTACGTCCTCGCCGACGTTGCCGTCACCGCGGGTTCCGGCCGAGCGCAGCTTGCCGCCTTCGTAGCGTAGCGAATTCGCGACGCCGTCTATCTTTAATTCGCAGACGTATCCCGGAGCGCTGCCCGCGAGCTTCGCGACGCGCGCGTCGAACGCGCGCAGATCCTCTTCATCGAACGCGTTCGCGAGCGATAGCATCGGTACGCCGTGCGGATACGGGGCGAAATCGGCCGAGGGCGCGCCGCCCACGCGTTGCGTCGGAGAGTCGGGCGCGGCGAGCTCGGGACGCTCGGCCTCCAAGAGCGCGAGCTCGTGCAAGAGCGCGTCGTACGTCTCGTCTGCAAGCGTCGGCTCATCGAGCACGTGATAGGCGTGATTCGCTTCGATAAGTTGCGCCCGCAGTTCGCGAATGCGCTCCGCCGCGGCATCGGTCTTGGCCACATCGACCATTACCACGAAACCCATGCCGGGCTCTGCCCGCCTTGCGCGATCCTTTCGCTCGGGGGGCAACGCATGAATCTCCGAGCGCGCGGGAAACCTCGGCCGGATGACCGCCTTTGGTTTCGAGCAACCCGGAGTCCATTTCACCTTCCGTTCCGGTGCGCTCGTGACGCTCCCGGGTGCCCTGCGCGCGAGCGGATCGAAACGCCCGCTTTTCGTGCCGTCGCCCTCGCAGCGCGCGGTCGCCGATCGCGCGGAAGCCCTCGATATCGAAAGCGTGGGCCGTTTCGAAGGCGTTACGCCGCACGTCCAGGCCACGAGCGTCGACGCCCTGCGTGCGCTCGCGGACGAACGCGACGCCGATGCTTTCGTCGCGCTCGGCGGCGGTAGCGCGATCGACCTTTGCAAGGCGGCGTGTTTCGAGACGCGGAGAACCGTCGTCGCGGTGCCCACGACCTATGGCGGTAGCGAACTCACTTCCTCGGCCGGGCGCACGTTCGAGCGCACGAAAGGCTCGGTCGCTTGGCGCGCTCCGCGAGCCGTCGTCTACGATCCCGACTTAACGCTCGACCTGCCGCTACGCGCGAGCGCGGGCAGCGCGATGAACGCGCTCGCGCATTGCGTGGAGGGTCTCTACGCACCGCGCGCGCAACCGCTCGCGCTGCTCGCGGCCGAAGAGGGGATACGGCATCTCGGGCCTGCCTTACGCGCGCTTCCGGCCTCGCCGCGCGACCCGAACACGCGCGCCGAATTACTGTATGGAGCGTATCTCGGCGGCGTCGCGCTCGCCGGTACCGGCATGGCGTTGCATCACCGTATCTGCCATATTCTCGGCGGGCGCTACGGCATCGCGCACGGCGATGCGAACGCCGTCATTCTGCCGCACGCGATTCGTTTCAACGCGCCCTTCGCAACCGAAGCGATCGCTCGTGTCGCGCGGGCGCTCGAATCGGACGACGCCGCAGCGACGCTCGCGACGCTCGCGCGCGCCGCCGGAGCGCCCGTTTCGCTCCGAGAACTCGGGCTGCCCGAAGACTAGCTGACCGCGATCGCCGAGCTCGCGCTCTCGAATCCGCTGACCAATCCTCGACCGGTCGACGTGACGGCGGTGCTCGAAGTGCTCGGGAAAGCTTGGCACGGCGCGTAATGTCCGATCATTTTCGCACCGTCGGCTTTACGCTCGAACGCGGCGAATTCAACTCACTCTTGCAGCGCGCCATCGACGGCGGCACCTCGATTGCGGCGCCGCATGGCGATTACCGCGTTTGGACGCCAGGCGCCGGCGCCGAATTGTGGGTGAGCATGTATCGCCTTCCCGACGGGCGGCGCGAACTCGCGGGCATGAACCCGCACTTCGCCGGCGGCGCGCGCATGAACGCGATCGTCGAAGCGATCGAACCGAACGCGGAATACGTGCTCGAAGGCGAGATCTACGCGTGGGCATCTCCGGACGGCGAAGAGCACGGCCTCTATCCATTCTCCGCAAGCGTTCCCGATTACGATGCGGCGCTCGCCACGCGCGAGCTTCCGTTTCGCGCGACGCTCGAACTTGCGGGCTTCGCGCACGACGTCGCTTGGTGGCCGGACGAGGCCGCGTACCGCCGTTCCTTACGCGACGAGCCGACGGGGTTCGCCGAAACGTCGTTCGTGCCGACCGGGCTCTTCGGTAACAACACCGGGCGCGCACGCTCGCAAGGCGTGGTAACGGGGACGCTCCGTTCGGCCGAAATTCGCTTCAACGCCGTGACGGAGCGCACGTTCTGGTGTTTGCGCATAATCCTCGACGGTGGTGAAATGGACGTCGTCGCGGCACCGGAAACGGTGCCGGGCGAGCCCGTCCTCGGCGGAATCATACGCGCCGCATGCTGGCTGACCGCGCGCATCGTAACGGAAACGTAAGCTTTCCGAGTTCGGCCCTCCGCGGGGCCGCTCATAATCGTCGTAGGCGGGTCGATACGAACTTAGCATGGCTCTGCTTCCGACCGCCGACCCGCTCGCGCTCGGCCCTGCGGCTTCGACGGAACTTACCGAGACGACGCTACCGACGGAGCGCGCCGCTTCGCGTATTCAAAACCTCGTCGCCGCAGCCGCCCGTTCGCTTTATGCCGATGGCGCTGCGTTCGTGCTTGCTTCGGCCGAGGGAACGGGCGCGGCGAGCTTTTCGGACGGCGTAGAGATCGACCTCGGTGCCGCCGCCGTGCTCACGCAATCCGCGCTTGCGGAACGGCTCCTCATCATAAGACGAGTGGACCGCGAAGATCCGGACATGGCCGAGCTCGCCCGTGCGGGGCTCGACTCTTTTGCAAGCGCTCGGGTGGGGCCCGAAGATGCACCCATCGGCTACCTCGCCATTTACGCGCAGCGGGCGCGTGGGCTTAGCGGCGCCGAAGAGTACATGCTGCTGACGTTCGCAACGGAGATTAGCGATCAACTCGAACTCGATGCGCTACGTTCGAATACGACCGAAGCGCAGCTGCAAACGTGTCGAGAACGGCACCGTCTGCTCGAGTCGGTCGTTCAGAGCGCGCACGACGCCGTACTGATAACGGAGGCGGAACCTTGCGATATGCCGGGTCCGCGCATCGTGTTCGCCAACGCCGCGTTCACCCGCACGACGGGTTACGAACTCCACGAGGTCCTCGGCAAGACGCCTCGCATCTTGCAGGGCCCTCTTACCGATGAGTCGGCGCGCGAGCGTTTACGCGAAGCACTGCGAACGTGGCAGCCGATCGTCGTCGAAGTGCTCAATTATCGAAAAGACCAGACCACTTTTTGGGTCGAGCTCAGCATCGTACCCATTGCCGACGATAGCGGCCGGTTTACGCATTGGGTCGCCGTGCAACGAGAGGTGACCGAGCGCAAAGCGCCGGCAAATGGCGCGTCGCGAGCGATCCGGAACGAAGCGACGAGCGCGGCGCTCGAACACCGCATCTTCCATGACGAGTTGACGGGGCTACGCAACAGAGCCTACTTCAACGACCGCGTCAAGACGTTGCTCAAGCGTATTCACGACGATAGCGGTCAGCGTTTCGCCATCATGTTCTTCGACATCGATCGCTTCAAAGCGCCGAACGACGGCCTCGGGCATCCGGTAGGCGATCAACTGCTCGTCGAATTCTCGAGCCGCCTGGAAGGCTGCATTCGCTCGCGCGATACCCTCGCGCGATTGGAAGGCGATGCGTTCGCGTGCCTTATCGAAGCGGAAGGATTAGCGGACGTCGTGGCCGTGGCCGAGCGAGTTCTCACGGCGCTGCGTACGCCGCTTCAATTGGCTGATCGAGAGATCGTTGCCAATACGAGCATCGGCATCGCCTACGTCGACGCGAGTTACGAGAGCTCCGCTGAAATTTTTCGCGATGCCGACACCGCGATGTACCGCGCGAAAAGCAACGGCGGCACGCGCTACGAGCTTTTCAACGAATCGATGCACGCGCATGCGCTCGCGGCACTGCGCGTGCAAATCGATCTTTCGCGAGCGATCGAACGCGACGAGTTTCGGGTGTTCTATCAGCCGCTGGTCAATCTGCACGACGGTCACGCCTACGGTATGGAAGCGCTCGTGCGCTGGCAGCACCCCGAACGCGGACTCGTACCGCCATTCGAATTTATCCCGATTGCGGAAGAGACGGGCCTCATCGTCGCGATCGGCAGCTGGGTGCTGCACGACGCTTGCCGGCGTATGCGCCTTTGGCACGACGAGGCACCCGAACGCGAGAAGTTAACGCTGAGCGTCAACGTCTCGAGCCGTCAGCTGTTCGATTCGAGCTTCATCTTCGAACTCGAGGATGCACTCGCCCAGAGCGGTCTCGATCCGCATACGCTGATTCTCGAAATCACCGAAAGCATTTTCCTCGAGCACGCGCAGGACGTCAGCGCACTGTTCGACCGCATCAAAGATTTAGGAGTCCGAGTAGCACTCGACGACTTCGGCACGGGCTACTCGTCGCTTAGCTATCTCGAACGCTTCCGGTTCGATACGCTCAAAATCGATAAGTCGTTCGTCGCGAGGCTTCTGAGCATGCGCGCAACCTCCGAAATCGTGCGCTTGATCATCGGCCTCGCCGGGGCGCTCGATATGGAAGTGGTTGCGGAAGGCATCGAAAGCGTCGAGCAGTGGGAGGCGTTGCGTGATTTCGGCTGCGTGCGCGCGCAAGGGTATCTCTTCAGCCGTCCCGTTCCGGAGGCCGAGATTTCCGCGTTGCTCGGCCGACCGCTTGCCGTGTCCGGATTCACCGCGTAAACGTGAGCATCGATTCTCGGCCATTGCTCCGGAAGCACGAGAGCGAGCGTGCGGGAGCGGCGGATCAGTCTAGAACGAGTCCGTATACCGCACGCACGCTAGAGCGCATTCGAACGCTCGTGGTAGCGGCGGCGCGGGCGCTATCGGCCGACGGGGCCACGTTCGTTCTTGCGGCGACCGACGCGACTGCCGATTCGTTCTCATACGGTATCGATTTCGACGTGCGCGCCTCGACGGCGCTCGCGCAAGCTGCTCTTGCGAACGACCTGTTCTTTATCGAACGCTCCGAACGGGCGAGTAGCGAATCGGCCGCGCTCTTCGATGCCGATATCCGTTTCTTTGCGAGCGCGCGCATAGGCTCGGCGGCGGGGTTCCTCGCGGCGTACGCTCGCGATCCGAGAGCGCTCAGCGGAGCGCAAGAATACGTGCTCTTAACGCTTGCCGCGCAGATCGGCGATCAACTCGTGCTGGACAGTCTGCATGCGACCGCGCACGAGCTCAAGCGAGACGAAGACAAACGCGAGGAGCGCTTGCGCTTGCTCGAATCCGTCGTCGTCAACGCACACGACGCCGTGCTCATTACCGAAGCCGAGCCGATCGATTTGCCCGGCCCGCGCATCGTCTTCGCGAACGCTGCTTTCACGCGGACGACGGGTTACGAATTAAGCGAAATCATCGGCTCGACGCCGCGCATCCTGCAAGGTGACGACACGAGCGACGCCGCGCGCGAACGCTTGCGTGCCGCGCTTCACGCATGGGAACCGGTCGAAGTGGAGTTGCTCAACTATCGTAAAGATCGAACGCCGTTCTGGGTCGAGCTCAGCATCGTTCCCGTCGCCGACGAGAACGGCCGATTTACGCATTGGGTTTCCGTACAACGCGACGTAACCGAACGTAAGGCAGCCGAAAAAGCGGCGACGCGTACGCTCTTGGCGGAGGCGGCCAACGCCGCGCTTCAATTTCGAGCGTTCCACGATGAATTGACCGGACTGCGCAATCGGGCATATATTAACGATCGCGTCGACACGCTACTCGAACGTATCCGACAAGATTGCGGCATGAACTTCGCCGTCATCTTTCTGGACCTCGATCGTTTTAAAGTGGTCAACGATAGTCTCGGACACCGCGTGGGCGATCTGTTGCTGATCGAACTTGCGCGCAGGCTCGAACGCTGCGTGCGCGTCCAAGATACGCTGGCACGCCTAGGCGGCGATGAGTTCACGTGCATCATCGAAGCAAGCGATCTCGAAGACGTCGTTGCGGTCGCCGAGCGGATGCTCACCGAATTGCGAACGCCGATCCGTTTGGCAGGACGAGAGGTTTTTGCAAGCGCGAGTATCGGAATCGCATACGTCGACGAGCGCTATCAAACCGCCGCCGACGTGTTCCGCGACGCCGACACGGCGATGTACCGTGCGAAGCAAAACGGCGGCACGCGCTTCGAACTCTTCCACGAGACGATGCACGAACGGGCGCTCGCGGCGCTCCGCGTCCAGATCGATCTGCGAGGCGCGATCGATCAGGGCCAATTCTTACTCTATTATCAACCGCTCGTACGCTTGAACGACGGAGGAGTTTACGGACTCGAAGCACTCGTGCGCTGGCGCCATCCGGAAAACGGCCTCGTTTCGCCTGCCGACTTCATTCCGATCGCCGAAGAGACCGGCCTGATCGTCCAAATCGGAACGTGGGTTCTGCATGAGGCGTGCCGGCGTATGGCCGCTTGGCACGCGACGCCGGGTACTGCGGGGTTGACGATAAGCGTCAACGTCTCGAGCCGCCAACTCTTCGATCCACGCTTCTTCGCCGAGCTCGAACGCGCACTGGAAAATAGCGGCCTCGATCCACGTACGCTACAAATCGAAATTACGGAAAGCATCTTTCTCGCTCACGCCGTTGATCTCGAAGCGTTGCTCGAACGCATTCGAGGCCTCGGCGTGCGGATCGCGCTCGACGATTTCGGAACCGGCTATTCATCGCTGAGCTATCTCGAACGATTTCGGTTCGATGCGCTCAAGATCGATCAATCGTTCGTGGCCAAACTCCTAACGACGCCCGCAACCAGAGAAATCGTGCGCCTGATCGTCGGGCTTGCAGCGGCGCTTAAAATGGACGTCGTTGCCGAAGGAGTCGAGCAAGCAGAGCAGTGGGAGGCGCTAAGGGAGTATGGCTGCGCGCGCGGTCAAGGCTATCTCTTCAGTCGTCCCGTTCCCGAAGCCGAAATTACCGAGCTCCTCACACGCCCGCTCGGGATGCAGGCGCTTTCATTAAGTGCGGCAGGGCCGCAAACGAGCGCGTGAGCATACGGTGAGCCATGCGGAGCATTCAGTCGTATATTATCGGTGCGTTGTTCGTTGCGGCCGGTGCCCTGCACTTTCGCAATCCGCGCATGTACGAAGCGATCGAGCTGCCCTATATCCCGGCGCATCGCGAGATCGTCTACGTGAGCGGGTTCTTCGAGATGCTCGGAGGCCTGGGCTTACTGCTTCCGAGGACGCGTATCGCCGCGAGTTACGGATTGATCGCGCTCTTGCTTGCCGTTTTTCCGGCGAACGTCTACATGGCGACGGACGCGGAGAGATTCGCCGAGGTCGCGCCGGCATTGGTTTTTTTCGCTCGCCTACCGCTGCAGTTCGCGCTCATCTGGTGGATCTACAAAGCCTGCGTTAAACGGCCCGAATAACGTATCGGCATTCGCCGCGGGTGCCCGAAAAAAGCCGACAGGCACCGCGAGCTCGGGATCGGCATACCGTACGAGCACGTTCGAGATATCGTTGGGCTGATTGATCGCACCGTCGAGCGCGCTCGTATCGACGCCGTTTTTAAAGCCGATCGGCAACCAGCGACGCAGCACCGACGGCGCGACCACCGTATGAGAGCGTGGCAATACGGCCTTCGGGCGACAAGGTCGCGTGCAGCGCGTTCACGCTCATCGCACGATAGAAATCGTGTTGCACGTCGTCTTCACGCGTCCAAGTAACCTTGACCGGCTTTCCGATCGCTTCGAAAGGTTGACGGCATCGTTCACGTAATCCGCATCGAGCCTACGGCCGAAGCCGCCGCCGAGCCCGTCCGGCACGTCGTAGTCCCGTGCGCGGCCGTTGATCTTGAGAGAAACCATGCTTGCCTCCATGCGACGCGACGCCGCTTGGAAGCTGTGACTAAGCGGTCGTCTGCTCGAGTTGGATAGGAACGGCACCCAGATGCGTGAGTTCGATTAGTTTCGCAAACACGCGTTGCCGCAGAGCCGCACTGGTGTGTCCGAGTTCGAGCACGTCGCCGAGCCAGAGGCCGTCGGCCGCGGAACGCACGAGCTCGGCGATCGCCGGATCGATGCCGTCGTCTTCGAGCCGTGCGATCCACTCGTCGTAGCGACTGCGCAGGGGAGCGAGCAGCTGCGCGTTGATCGCAACGGCGGCCACGATCCCGGCGCTCACTTTCAATGTTCGCGTGACGATGCCGTCGCGGTCCAAGCACGCGCGCAAAAAGGCGCGGGCGAAGCTGCCGGGGCCGCTCTCACCCTGCACGTTGCGCTGCAGATCCGCTTCGAACTGGCCGACCACGTCTTCGATCATCGCCGAAATCAGCGAGTCTTTCGTGGAAAAGTGGTGCAGGATGCCGCCCTTGGAAAGACCGCATCGCTCGGCGACCGCATCGAGCGTCAACTTCGAAGCCCCCTCGCGAACGACGATTTCGGCGGCGGCGGCGAGAACGCTGCGACGGGTGGCATCTCCGGAACCACGAGCGGCCATGAGGTGAACTTCTCCGTAACGGGGGGAACCAGAGCTCCTTATTCGTAGTACCGTCTGATCGGACGGTACTACGGGAGGCCAGCATAACACAATTTTCGCCCTCCGATGGAGCAATCTTTAGGGAATGATCAGTATCCTCGAGCAGAGAGCGACGGCGCACGAGCCTACGGGCGACGCCATCGCACGGGCCGAGCGGGCGCTGCTCAACCGGCAAAAGCCCGACGGCCACTGGGTTTTCGAACTCGAAGCCGACGCGACGATCCCCGCCGAATACATCATGCTCGAGCACTACCTGGGCGAGATCGATGTCGAGCGCGAGCGCAAAATCTGCGTCTATTTGCGCCGCATCCAGAATCCCGACGGCGGCTGGCCGCTCTTCTACCGCGGCGATACCGACGTCAGCGCGACAGTAAAAGCGTATTACGCGCTCAAGCTCGCGGGCGACTCACCGGACGCTCCTCATATGGCACGCGCGCGGCGGCAGATTCTCGTCCGCGGCGGAGCGGCCAAGAGCAACGTTTTCACGCGCATGGCGCTGGCGCTCTTCGGCCAGGTGCCGTGGCGTGCCGTGCCCGTGATGCCGGTCGAGATTTTGCTCTTCCCGCGCTGGTTTGCGTTCCACTTAGATAAGGTCTCGTATTGGTCGCGTACTGTCGTCGTACCGCTGCTCGTCCTCACCGCGCTGCATCCGCGCGCACGAAATCCGCGCAATATCGGCGTACGGGAGCTATTCGTAGTAGCACCCGAGCTCGAGCGGGGCTACAATCGTGCCGCCTCGCCGTCGCTGCTCGGGCGCGGATTTCTCGAATTCGATAAATTGATCGGCGTCATCGAGCGTTTCGTACCGCGGCAGATTCGCGCGCGCGCGATCGCAGAGGCGATGCGCTTCACGATCGAGCGTCTCAACGGCGAGGACGGGTTAGGCGCGATCTTCCCCGCCATGGCGAACGCCGTGATGGCCTTCGACGCGATGGGCTTCGCGAAGGATCATCCCCATCGCGCCGTCGCGAAACGCGCGCTCGACAATTTGCTCGTGGTCGGTGAAGACGAAGCATACTGCCAGCCCTGCGTGTCACCCGTTTGGGATACGTCGCTCACCGCGCACGCGCTGCTCGAAACGGGCGGCGACGAGGCGCTCGAAGCGGTCGCGCGCTCG
>CAXTIY010000062.1:0-12766 GCA_964244215.1 uncultured bacterium | reverse complement strand
GGGCGAACTCGGCGACCGAACGCCGGCGGGCGGCCGGGTTCTCGTTGCTACGCATGCCGGGGTGTTGCATGCGGCGCTGCGCATTCTGCTCGGCGAGCGCGAGGCGACCGGACTCAGCGTCAAATTCTCGCCCGCGAGCTTCACCTCGTTCGCCATCGATGGCGACCGCGCCCGACTGCTGGTGCTCAACCGATCGCCTTGGGAAGAGACGACGGCAGGCGCCGGAAGCGGCGGCGAATAAGGCGTTCGCGTGGCAACAGCTATAACGAATTACCTTTACTTGCCGATCGGCGAGAACGCACCCGAAGAGATCAACGTCGTCGTCGAGATTCCGCAAGGATCGCGGAATAAATACGAATACGATAAGAATCTCAACATTTTCCGGCTCGACCGCGCGTTGCATTCGCCCGTGTACTATCCGGGTGATTACGGCTTCATGCCGCAAACGCTCGCGGAAGACGGCGATCCGCTCGACGTGCTGATTTTGGTCGAACAGCCCACGTTCGCCGGGTGTCTGGTCGTTTGCCGCCCGATCGGGCTGCTCAAGATGATCGACGACGGCTTACCCGACGACAAGATCCTCGCGGTGCCCGTGGGCGAGCCCGCGTACGCGGGCGTTCACACGCAGTCGCAAATTTTTCCGCATACGCTGCGCACGATCTCACATTTTTTCGAAACGTACAAAGCGCTCGAAGGCAAAAAAACGAGCACGCAAGGCTGGCAAGATGCGGCCTCCGCGCGTCGCTCCGTTATGGATTCGCTCGAACGCTTTAAGGTTGATAACCCGGAACTTACGCTCGCCTGATCGCCGCCGGAATAGGAAGCGCTCGATAGGCGTTCGTATCTTCGAGCCCCGCGCCGAACGGTTCGCCCGATACCATACTTGCGAATAGTTCGGCGGTGTCGACGAGCCGCGGTCCCGGCCGATTGACATAAGCGTTCCCATCGAGGGCGTAAGCCCGGCCCTCGCGCACAGCCCGTAATTGCGGCCAGATGGGCAGCGCTTCGAGTTCCGTCGCGGCGGCGAGCGCGGCTTCGAGCCCGAAGCCGCACGGGGCGACGATGACGACGTCCGGATCGGCGGCCGCGATCGCGTCCCACGCGAGCACGGTAGAATTCGCACCGGGATTGCCGAGCACGCTTCGGCCGCCCGCGAGTTCGACCAGTCCGGGCGTCCAATGTCCGCCCGACATCGGCGGATCGCTCCATTCTAAAACTAAGACCCGCGGCTGCGGTGCTGGTGCGAGCGCGACGTGCGCCGCGAGCCGAGCGAGGCGCGCGCGCAAACGCGCGACGAGTTCGGTCGCGGCGTCTACCGCTCCCGTAAGTTCGCCGACCGTTGCGATGTTCGCGAAGACGTCTTCGAGCGAGGACGGTTCGAGGGAGACGATGCGTGGATCCGTCGTAAGCTTGCGCGCCGCGCGCGCGACGATCTCGTACGAAACGGCACAGACGGCACAAAGCTCTTGCGTGATTATGAGATCCGGCGCGAGCCGTTCGAGGGCGACCGAGTCGAGCGCGTAAAGACTCGAGCCCGCATGAAGGCTCGCGCGCACGTGGCGATCGATCTCGGCGGATCCGGCGGCGGGCGGCAGGGCGCTCGCCGTAAGTTGCGGTTTGTGACGCGCGGCCGGCGGATAGTCGCACTCGTGCGTCACGCCGACGAGCCTCTCACCGAGACCGAGCGCGTACACGATTTCGGTCGCGCTCGGGAGTAAGCTTACGATGCGCGCGCCGCTCGCGGGTCCGTTCTGCATATCCGTCCTCACTGCGGTCGGCCGCCGTGCGCCGCTCGCCTTGACCGATTGGACCAATGATTTGCTCTTCCCGCGGCGTATGGGCGCGAAGTGGAGAAGATTAAAGTCGCACGCCCCGTCGTCGAACTCGACGGCGACGAGATGACGCGCATCATTTGGCACATGATCCGCGAGCGGCTTATTCTGCCGTATTTAGACGTCGATCTCAAGTACTACGATTTGGGAATCGAATATCGCGACAAGACCGAAGATCGCGTAACGGTCGAGGCCGCGCATGCGATTGCGGAGTACGGCGTCGGCGTGAAGTGCGCGACGATCACGGCCGACGAAGCGCGCGTCGCCGAATTCGGGCTTAAGGCGATGTGGCGTTCGCCCAACGGCACGATCCGCAACGAACTCGACGGCACCGTCTTTCGCGAGCCGATAATTTGCCGTAACGTGCCGCGGCTCGTGCCCGGGTGGACGGACCCGATCGTCATCGGCCGGCACGCCTACGGCGATCAATATCGCGCGACGGAAATGGCCATCCCGGGTGCGGGAACGCTCAAACTCGTCTACACGCCGCAGGGCGGCGGCGCGCCCGTCGAACGCGACGTCTTCGTCTTCGAGCGTCCCGGCGTCGCCATGGCGATGTACAACCTCGATGAGTCGATCTCGGGCTTCGCGCGCGCCTGTTTCAATTACGGTTTGCAACGCAAGTGGCCGGTCTATCTTTCGACCAAGAATACGATTCTGAAAACCTACGACGGCCGTTTCATGCAGATCTTTAAAGCCGTCTTCGATGCGGAGTTTAAAGAACGGTTCGACGAACTCGGTTTAACCTACGAACATCGTCTCATCGACGATATGGTCGCAAGCGCTCTCAAGTGGTCCGGCAAGTATATCTGGGCTTGCAAGAATTACGACGGCGACGTGCAGTCCGATACGGTCGCGCAAGGCTACGGTTCGCTCGGCTTGATGACCTCCGTGCTGCTGACGCCCGACGGCAAAACGATCGAAGCCGAAGCCGCGCACGGAACGGTCACGCGGCATTACCGCCTGCATCAGCAAGGCAAAGCGACGTCGACGAATCCCATCGCTTCGATATTCGCTTGGACGCGCGGGCTCGCGCATCGCGGCAAACTCGACGACACGCCGGAGGTCGTACGCTTCGCGGAAACGCTCGAACGCGTCTGTATCGATACCGTCGAGCACGGCAAAATGACCAAAGACCTCGCCTGTCTCATCGGCCCGGACGAACCGTGGCTCACGACCGAACAATTTCTCGCCGCACTCGATGAAGAGTTGCAACACCGCATGGCTTGGACGTTCGCTTCCGCCGTCGGTTAAGGTGTGGCGACCGTGGGTATTCCCGCGCCATGAGCGATGACGTTAAAGTCGGCGACAGCGTCGAATGGACTTCGTCCGGCGGCAAATCCGTCGGCCGCGTGAAAAAGAAACTGACGAAACCGATGGACATCAAGGGCCATCACGTTGCGGCTTCCCCGGACAACCCGGAGTTTCTCGTCGAGAGCGATAAGGGTGGCGGCCAAGCCGCGCACAAACCGGCGTCACTGAAGAAAGCGTCGTCCGCCACGAACGCTAAAGGCGCGAAGAAGAAAGCGACGTCCGCAGAAAGCACGTCCGGAAAAAAAGCGTCGACCACCAAGAAGAAGACGAGCTCCGCTAAAAAGACGGCGAAGCGCTGAACGTCGCGCTACGCAAGGCGTAGCGCGACGAGCCGAGCCATTTCTTCGAGGTACGTGGTTACGGCCGCGTCGTGATCGCCCGGCATATTAGCGATGGTGAGCTCGCATGCGAGCGTGCGCCAGTCGTCCTGCGGGTCGCTCGCCCGCGACACTTGGTCGCGGGGCCAGATTAGAAAAACGCGACCGGGATAAGGGCGCGGTACGAACGCATCGTGCGCGCCGACGTAGCGTTGAAAACCGGCGAGATCCAAGCCCTGCCACGCCGCGCGCGGCGAGCCTGACGGGCGGCGGCCCAGGCGAAGGATGCTGCGCAGGCGCGCGCGTCGCCATGCGGCGTCGCCACGCCGAAACGCGGCGACGTAATTGACGATCCGCCGAACGCGTCTCATCAACGTCCGTCGCTGCGCTGCGGGAAGCCCCGCACCGCGAGCGATTCGTTCGAGCGCTCGAAAGCGCACGTTACCGGCACTCGTCCCGACGAGGATAACGTCCTCGATCGTACGGCCGCGCGCTACGAGCCTGCGCGCCGCTTCGAGCGCGACGTTACCGGCCATGCTGAAGCCACCGAGCCGCAAGGGGCCGCTCGGATAAAGCCGCATCAGCCGTTCGCACAGATCTTCCGCCATCTGCTCGACTTCGCACGCCGTGGAACGGCCGTCGGCGCCGCCCGGGCCGACGACCGTCACCGGCTGTTCGATTCCGAGCAGCGCCGCGAGACGCCACGCATAGCGTCCGCCCGCGAAGTCGCCATGCAAAAAGACGAACGGCGTCTTCGAACCGCGTTCGTGAAAGCGTTCTACGTCGCGCTGCGCGTGGGCGGCGATGTCGTTTACGCTTCGTGCGAGCGCCGCGATGGTCGGCTCCGCGAAGAAACTTGCAGGCGCGATGCGTCGGCCGAAGCTCTCTTCGAGTCGAGCGATGAGGCGCATCGCGAGCAGCGAGTCGCCGCCGACGGCAAAGAAATCGTCGTCGACCGCGAGCTGCATTCTCCCGAGCAGCGCTTCCCAAAGCGTCGCGATGCGCCGCTCCTCGCTCGACTCGGGCGCTCGGCCGGGTCGTCTCGAGCGTTCTTCTGACGGCCCGCCCGTGGCGAGAGCGCGAAGTGCCGCCGCGTCGACCTTCCCGTTCGCCGTGAGCGGCAAAGCGTCGACGAAGCGGATCTGCGCCGGCAGCATGGAGCTTGGCAGCAAGTGCGCGAGCGCTCGCCGGACGCCCACGGCATCCGGAGCCGAAGACGCGTGCGCGACCACGTAGGCCACGAGCATGAGGTCGTGGGCTTCGGCATCGTGCGACCGCGGCCGAGCGACGACGTATGCTTGCCGGATACCGTCGATGCCCTCGAGTGCCGTTGCAACGTCGCCCGGCTCGATGCGTACGCCCCGCACTTTCACTTGTGCGTCGGCGCGCCCGAGAAACGCGAGCATTCCGTCCGGACGTAACCGCGCGCGGTCGCCCGTGCGGTAAACCGGCGACCCGCCGAAGTGTGGATCCGTAACGAAGCACCGTTGTGTTTCTGCCGCTCGCCCGAGGTAGCCGAGCGCGAGCGGCCGGCCGCCGATAACGATCTCGCCGATGGCGCCCGGCGGCACGGGCCGCAGAGATGAGTCACGCACGGAAACCGTGGCATTGCGGATCGGCCGCCCGAGCGGCACCGCGTCGTTCGAATGCAGATCTTCGCGCGAACACGCGTGAATCGTCACGTGTCCCGCGGCCTCGCTCGGCCCGTAGAGATTGTAGAGCGCGGCGTCGCTTGCGGCGAAAAAGCGTCGCACGAGCGAAGCGCCGAGCACCTCACCGCCGCTGCTCACGATGCGGAGCGCACACTCGGCAAAACGCGGTTCCTCGAGCAACGCCGCGAGCAGCGACGGGACGACGCCGAGCACGTTGACCCGCTGCATGAGCACGGTTTCGACGAGCGCTCGCGGATCGGCGCTCCGATCGTCCGGCGCTACGACGATCGTGGCACCGGCGCAGAGCGGTGCGGCGATCTCGGAAAGCGATGCGTCGAAAGCGATCGACGCGCGAAAGAGGCAGCGGTCGGAGGCGACGAGTCCGAGCGCTTCGCTCGTCGCGTAGCCCAGATTCGCGAGCGCCCGATGCGGTATCGCGATGCCTTTCGGCGTTCCCGTCGAGCCCGACGTATAGATGACGTAGGCCACGTCGTCCGCGCGTGCAGCGGACGCGCCCGGGGCGGACGGCGGCGTGGCGACCGTCCGCCCGAACTTCTCGAGAACGAGCGTTTCTCCAGGTATGAAACGCCCGGCTTGTGCGGCGCTCGCGATCGTGTAGCGAAGCTGCGCGTCCCGTGCGAGCGCCGCGAGCCGCGCCGGCGGCAGTGCGGGATCCAGCGGCACATACGTCGCACGGGCGAACCCGATCCCGAGAATCGCCGCGATTAGGCCGGCCGAGCGCTCCGCGCACACGCCGATTCGCATGCCGGGCACGACCTCCGCGATACGCAGCGCCTGCGCGACGGCATCGGCGCGGCGGACCAGCTCCGCGTACGAACACTCCGTACCGTCGAGGACGGCAGGCGCATCCGGCGTTGCGAGCGCATGCGCCCGAACGATGTGCTCGAGCGTCTGCGGTTCGACAGCACCGGGCGCACCGGGCGCACCGCTCGCCCATTCTAAGAGCTGCCGGCGCTCTCGCGGGCGAACGAGCGAAAGCGTCGCGCATGCCTCGTCGGGCTCGGCCACGGCGCTCTCGACGAGAACCTCGAACGCTCGCCCGAAGGCCGCCATCCATGGCTCGGACGAGCGCCCCTCGCGATAGTCGAATCGACACGTCAGAGCGCCCTCGTCCGAGTCGCTTATCAGGAGCGCGCAATCGAACATGGCGAAGCCGAGCTCGATCGACACCGCCTCGACGCGGACGCCCGCGAGGTGCAGCGTCGGGCGATGCCGGTCGCGCATCGTCGCGCTAAGCTGCACGAGTCCGCCCGAGCGCCGCGGCCGATCTTCCGAGGCGTCGCGAACGATCCAGGCGTACGGATAGTCTTGCGCGTCGTACGCCGCATCCGTCGCGTCGCGCATCGCGCGCAGCGCTTCGCGGAACGTGGCGTTCGCGTCGACGACGGTACGCACCGGTAGCGTGTTGACGAAGCAGCCGACCACCCCGCGCATCTCAGGCAGGCCGCGGCCGGCTACGGGCACGCCGATGCTTACGTCGTCGAGCTCCGTGTAACGCTGCACGAGCGTTCGGAATGCGGTCAAGAGCCCCGTGAAGAGCGACGCCCCTTCCTCGCGCGCAAGCTCCCGCAGGCCGCTTACGACAGCGGGCGCGAGGCGGATGGTGACGCTCGCAGCTACGGTCGATTCCGAGTCTCGCGCTCCCGAATATCCCGGCAGCACGACAAGGGGCGGGTCGGTCGCGAAACGTTCCTTCCAGAAGCGGCGCTGCGACGCGAGCGATTGCGGCGTCAGCACGGCACGTTGCCAGGCGGCGTAATCGAGGTACCGCAGCTCCGCGCAGTCCGAAAGCGCGGAGCCGGTCCGGCGCGCGAGATACGCGTCCTCAAGATCGGCGAAGATGGTTGCGCCGGAAGCGTAATCGTAGGCCAAGTGATGGAACGTGAGAAGCAGGAACGACGCGTCGTCGGCATAGCGAACGAGGCCCGCCCGAAACGGCATGCCGTTCTCGAGATCGTAGGGCCGCCGGCCGACTGCCACGCACCACTCCTGCGCCTGTTTGCGCGCATGCGCGACGTTTCGCACGTCGGCGCGTTCGAGAACGAAGCTCGAAGGCCCGACGGCGTTGCAAGCCACCCCGTCGAGAGCCGTGTAGCGCGTCCGGAGCGCGTCGTGACGATTGACGATGTCGCCCAGCGCGCCTGCTAGGGCTATCTCATCGAGCGGCCCGCGAACGTCGTGAAGCGACGCAAGATTGTAAGGCCCGCTGCCCGAGCGCTGCTCGTGAAGCCAAATCTGTTCTTGCGCGAACGAAAGCGGCCCCGACGTCCGATCGGAAGCGACGAGCGCCGGAAGCCCGTCCGGATCGCTCTGCTGCAGGCGTTCGGGCAGCGAGCGCCGCCTTTTAACCGCTTGATCGATGGACGTCATACGGTTTTCGGGTGAGCCTTTCGATGCTAAGCAAAATCGCGCTAACGTTTATCTTCGCGCCGCGAGGATGATAGCTCATCGGAAGGCTGCTCGAAACAAACGTCCGGCCGAAACCGCCGGATTTTAAAACGTGGCCGCTATGCGACGGTCCGGAACGTCGCGTAGGCATACGGATACGACGCGCGATACCAATTGCGAAAACTGCGGCGCACGTGTTGCCGATTCGTCACGGGCGACGCGCCTTTGATGACCATGTGTTCGCCGTCGAAAAAGTCGGCGGAATACGGCGGATATGAAGCCATCGCCTCGAAGCCGGGCAGCGGTCCGAGCGGCGTCGAGGTCCACTCCCAGCCGTTTCCGATGAGATCGTGAACGCCCCAGGCACTCGCGCCCGCCGGCCGGATGCCGACGGGTTCGGGATCGAACCGTTGCAGATCGAAATTGCCGTGCTCGCGAGCCGGCGGCGCGTCGCCCCACGGAAACGCGCGCTCTCGACCGTCCGGCGTGCCGAAGGCTGCGCGATGATACTCGGCCTCCGTCGGCAAACGCGCGCCGCGCCAAGCGGCATACGCCTCGGCTTGCGCCTGCGTGACGTAGACGGGCCACGTGTGCGGCAACGGCATTTCCTCGAACATGCCGAGCAAGGTATACGCGCCGTCTCGCTCGCGCCAGAATGACGGCACGGGGCCGCCGGCACGAACGAACGCGAGCCAATCGCCGTTGGTGACGTCGTTCACGTCGATGTCGAAAGCGGGCACGTAAACCGCGGTTTCCTCGAACTCGTTATCCCAGCCGAACGGAAGCGCGTCCCGGCGCGCGCCGAGCGTCGCGGTGCCCGAGGCGACGCGAACGCGGCCGCTCGCGGCGGGCTCCGCCTCGAAGTACGCCGAGGCGCCGCCGGGTAAGCGCTTGCGGTCGAGCGGCAGCCGGTGCACGATGTACAGCAGCGTTTCGTGATGCATTTCTTCGTGTTCGAGAATGTTGAACGCCGCTTCGCCCCGTTCGAGTAGCGGGGAGACGGTCTCGTCGGTCAGCGGCGCGGCGGCATACGCTTCCAACACGGCTTCATCGCACGCGGCGGCGAACGCGCGCACGCGCTCGCGACCGGGCCACGCGTCGCGGCTATGCCGCTGCGCTTCGTTCGTATCGGATGGGTCGATACCGCGTTCGAAGAGCCGTTCGAGTTCCGCATCGACCGACGGACCACCGAGCGCTTCCCGCACGAGCTTATTGAAACTGAACGCCGGAATGTGCCCTTCGTAAAACACGAAGGGATGACGCAAGGCGATCGGCCGCTCGTAATAACTCGCCGGATCGATGAGTTCGAACAGGGCCGCCCTGCGCTCGCGGTTCGCTAAATAACGACTCCGCAACGCCGCACGGTCGAGCGCTCGGGCCGGTGGTGAGATCAGCACGCCCGTATAGACCCGCGCGCGGGACGAAATGTTGCCGGGCGCGGCTACGAAGCGAGGTACGTTTTGAGCCCGGCGAGGCCACCTTCGCGGCCGAAACCCGATTCTTTATAGCCGCCGAAGGGCGCGCTCGGATCGAACTCGTTGAACGCATTGCACCAAACGACGCCGACTCGCAAGCGAGCGGCGACGTGCAAAGCGAGCGCGCCGTTCGAAGTCCAGACGCCCGCCGCGAGGCCATAGGGGACGTTGTTCGCGCGTTCGAGCGCTTCATCCGCGGTGCGAAAGGTCATGAGCGAAAGCACGGGGCCGAGCGTCTCTTCACGGGCGATGCGATACGTCGGTTGCACGTTTGAAAAGAATGACGCCGGGAGCCAGTACCCGCGCTCGGGCGGCGTCCACGGCGCGGCAACGTATTCGGCACCGTCCTCGATGCCGCTCGCGATGAGCGCCGCGAGCGCTTCGCGCTCGGGCCGCGAGCCGAGCGCGCCGACGTCGGTGTTTTTGTCGAGCGGGTCGCCATGGCGTAACCTCGCGATTCGCTCGCGTAAGCGCTCGCCGACTTCCGCCGCGATGCTCTCTTGAACCAGCAGACGCGAACCGCCCCAATACATCCGGCCCGCGTTGAAATAGGCGGCCGTCATGACGCTCTCGAGCGCTTGATCGAGCGGCGCATCTTCGAAGAGCAACAACGCCGAATTTCCGCCGAGCGCGAGCGAGAGCCGGTTCGCGGTGCCCGCGCTCGAGCGGCGCAGCGCTTTGCCCGCTTCGGTGCTTCCCGTGAAGCTCAGCCGGTCGATGCCCGGGTGCTCGGCGAGCGCCGCGACCGTCGCGGCATCGCCCGTAACGATGTTGAGGACGCCCGGTGGCAAGCCCGCGTCTGCCCCGACTTGCGCGAGCAGCAACGCGGTCAGCGGCGACGTCTGCGAGGGAATAAGAACGACGGTGTTACCGCACGCGAGCGCCGGGGCGATCTTCCAAGCGGCGGCGAGTAAAGGCAGCGTGCTCGGGACGATCGCGCCGACGACGCCGAGCGGGCGCAGCCGGTCGTGCGGCCCGGCCGCCCACTCGAGCTTATCGGCCCAGCCCGCGTGGTAGAAGAAGCTCGCGACGGCTTGCGGCACGTCGAAATCGCGCGTCTCGCGAATCGGCTTGCCGCAATCGAGCGTTTCGAGAATGCCGAATTCGCGCGCCCGTTCCCCGAGGATCCGGGCGAAGCGATAGATGTACTTCGCGCGTTCCGCAGGCCGTAATTTGCGCCACTGCTTTTCGTACGCGCGCCGGGCGGCGTGAACCGCCCGGTCCACGTCGCTCGCGCCGCCGCGCGCGATGAGCGCGAGCGGCTCTTGCGTCGACGGATTCTCCGATTCGTACGTCGCGCCGCCCTCAGCCGCCGTCCACGCGCCGCCGATGAAGAGTCCGTAGGCGCGCCGCAACGTAACCGCGCTCGCCGACTCCAGAGCCGGAGCGTAAGCGAGACCGGGCGTCGCGATCGCACTCACGCCGTCGCCACGTACGTTTGCGATGCGTAATTACCGCTGTTCGCTTTTTCGCGCTGCATGAGCAGATCGTCGAGCAGCGAGGAGGCACCGATTCGGAAGCGCTCTGGGCGCAGCCATTCGGCGCCGAGCGTTTCGTTGACGATCGCGAGATAGCCGAGCGCCGCTTTCGTGGTGCGGATGCCGCCCGCGAGTTTGAAACCGACGGCGCGGCCCGTGCGCCGCAGATGCGCGCGCAGCGCTTCGCACATGAGCAGCGCGATCGGCGGCGTGGACGAAACGCCGATTTTGCCGGTAGCCGTTTTGAGAAAATCCGCGCCGCCTTCGAGCGCCAGATCGCAGGCCCGGCGCATCGCACCGTACGAGCCGAGCTCGCCGACTTCGAGAATGACTTTCAGCGTCGCGCCGCCGCACGCGTCGCGCACCGCCGCGACTTCGTCGCGCACGTCGTCGTAACGCCCGCTGAGAAACGCGCTCCGGTCGATCACCATATCGATTTCGTCGGCTCCCGCGGCGACGGCTTCGCGAGTTTCGCGCAACTTGACGTCGAGCGGCGAAAGACCGCTCGGAAAGGCGGTCGCGACCGAGGCGACGAGCACGCCCGTTCCGGCGAGCGCCTCGCGCGCGACGGGCACGAGCGCGGGATAAATGCAGATCGCGGCGACGTGCGGGACGCCTTTCGCGGGCGCCGCGCCGCGGGCGCACAGCGCGCGAACTTTGCCCGGCGTATCTTTGCCTTCGAGCGTCGTGAGATCCATACACGCGATCGCGAGTTCGATGCCCGCGGCTTTGGTCTCCGCCTTGAGCGAACGTTTGAAGAGCTGCGCCGCGCGCGATTCGAGCGTGACGGCGTCGATGCGGGGTGCCTGTGGCATGGCTGAGTCGGTTCGGTTCGCATGCGGGCGGCTCCGCTCGCAGGCGCGTCGAACGCAACCCGTATGTTCCGCTATCTTACCGCCGGTGAATCCCACGGTCCGGCGCTCGTCGGCATTTTGGACGGCCTGCCCGCGCACGTGCACCTCGACGTCGATGCGATCAATGCGACGCTGCGCGCCCGGCAAGGCGGGTACGGCCGCGGCGGCCGTATGAAGATCGAAACCGACGAAATCGAAATCATGGCGGGCGTGCGCGGCGGAGAAACGCTCGGCTCGCCGATCGCGATCCTCGTGCGAAATAAAGATTACGAAAACGTCCGCGAACTCATGGATCCGCTGACGGGCGGCGGAAAACCGCTCACGAACCCGCGGCCCGGCCACACGGATTACGCGGGCGCGATGAAATACCGGCAGCGCGATCTGCGCAACGTACTGGAGCGAGCGAGCGCGCGCGAAACGGCGATGCGCGTCGCGCTCGGGGCGATCTGCGCGCAGTTCCTCGAAGCGCTCGGCATTACGACGACGGGCTGGGTATCGCAAATCGGCACGGTGATCGCACCCGAACTCGGCACGGTCGATACCGAACGGACCAATGCGAGCGACGTGCGGTGCCCGGACGACGCGACGGCGCGCAAAATGATTGCGGCGATCGACGCGGCCAAAGCCGAGGGCGATACGCTCGGCGGCGCCTTTACCATTGTGGTAAGCGGCGTGCCGCCGGGCGTCGGAGCGAACCGTCAACCCGATACACGCCTCGACGGCGTGCTCGCGGGAGCGCTCATGGCGATGCAAACGGTCAAAGCGGTCGAGGTCGGCGCCGGGCGCGAAGTCGCCTCACTACCGGGCTCCGCGGCGCACGACCACTTCACGCTCGATGCGGGCATGGTCGCACGGCCCTCGAATCGCGCGGGCGGCATCGAAGGCGGCATCTCCAACGGTCAGGATATCGTCCTGACGGTAACCGTGAAGCCGATTCCGACATTGATGAAAGCGCTACCGTCGGTCAATTTGCACGAGGGCAGCGTCGCGAAAGCGAGTATCGTCCGTAGCGACGTGTGCGTCGTGCCGGCGGCCTCGATCGTGGGCGAAGCGATGGTGCGCCTCGCGCTTACGGCACCGATTCTCGAAAAGTTCGGCGGCGATTCGCTCGACGAAACGCGCGATAATCTCGAACGCGCCGTCGCGGCGAGCGCGCGTCTGTTCGAATCGGTCCAGGCGCGAGGCTAGAGACGGCACTTCTCAAGCACGTGGCGCTCGTCGGTTTTATGGCGGCGGGCAAGAGCACGATCGGCCGCCATCTCGCACGCGAAATCGGCGTTGCGTTCGTCGATACGGACGCGCTCATCGTCGCGCGATACGGTCCCATTGCGGCGCTGTTCGCAAGGGTCGGCGAACCCGGCTTCCGGGCGCTCGAATTCGAGGCCGTGCGCGAAGCACTCGCGCAGCCGCCGGGGGTCGTGGCGCTCGGCGGCGG
>CAXTIY010000061.1:0-12814 GCA_964244215.1 uncultured bacterium | reverse complement strand
GGCCGAAGCCCTGCGCGCGGGCAACGCCGACGCGGCGTTTTTCGTGGCTTCGCTCGCCTCCGTTACGACGGAGTCGACCGGGCAAACGATGTCGGCCTCGCCTGGGCCTGCGGAGCCGGGCCCCGTTGCGACGCCGGCGGCGCTTCCGATGCCGACCGAGGCGCAAACCGAAGCGTTGATGCAAAACTTCGGTCGGTTGCAAGCCGAGCAGCGGCAACTCCGGGCGCAGACGCGCGAACGTTTAATAGCCGCGCTTTCTCCCGCGCACCGGGGCCTCGTCGCGACGCTTCTCGGGGAGCTCGCCGTTTCGCCGCAGCCGGATCCGTCGGCGACAGCACGCCAACTCGACGCCTCGTTGGCGCCTAGCGAACGGGAGTCGATCCTTCGCATCGAGGCGGCCGCGCTGTCGGATTCGTCTGCGCTCGCGCGACAGATGCAGCTGCAAATCGAAGCTCAGATGCCACCCGAGCAACGCGTAGCTATCCAGCGGCAGATGGCGCAGGCGAAAGCCGATCTCGAACGACGGTTAACGCCGGAGCAACGTGCGGCGTTGCAACGCGCGAACGGCGGGTCCGGCGTGCCGCCTCCGTTCACGGGTGCTTTGCCGCTGGTTCCCACAGGAGCTTCGCAAGACGCGGGTAGCGTGCTCTTGCACGAGCTTACGTTGCCCGCACCGATGCCGTATGGCATTATGCCCTCCGTTCACGCCGGAGCCGGCGTTCTGATCCAAAGCGTTACGTCGAGCCCGCCTCGCTAGGCGGGCACCGGGTCGTAGCGGGCGAGGGTTTCGCCGAAGGCGCGCAGGGCGACGAACGCAACGAGCATCGCGATGGGCAGCGTGAACGCGAGCGGCTGCGCCGGCCGGAATACGAGCGGCGCGACGATGACCGCTTCCGCCGCCACCGCGAGCGCTACGTAAAGCGCCGCGTTCGCGCCCGTACGCAAGCTTGCGGAAAGTGCGACGAGCGTCGCCGCGAGCGCCGCAACCAGAATGGTCACGGCCGTAGCGGTTTCCAAGGCGTGATGCCGGGCCGCGAGCCCGCAGACGACCGCGAGCGGAATGGCGAGTGAATCGAGGCACGGTGCGACCGCGAGGGCGCGCGCGAGTTCCCGGCCGTAGAGCGGCATCGCAAAGAACGACACGCGGCGCCGCGGATCGCTGCCTCGATCGAAGGCGGCGGCCGGAGCTTCGGCGACGATCAAGATCAGCAGCCAGATCGTATGCGGAATTTTCGCCGGAGCCAGCAACACGATCGCGAGCGCGCAGCCGAAGCCGAGCAGCCATCTCGCCGCAAAGCGGCGATCGAGGCTGCGCCGGATGATCGCGAGAAATGCGCGGCCGTTCACGACGGTACGGCAAAGAGATCGCGCGGCGCGACGACCGGCGCGATTCGAGCTGCGACGCGCGTCTCCACGACTGCGGAGAGCGGCCGAATTTCGGCCAGCCGTGCGCGATAACGCGGCTGCGCCGGCTGATCGAAGACGAGCAAGAGCACGTCCGGCACGAGTGCGAGCGCGATCGCACGCGCATACGGATCGCGTTCGTCGCCGAGGGCCGAGAGCGTCCGGCGAGCGCGGTCCTGCGCCGTCGCGACGTCGAGGCCCCAAACTTCGGCCCGAAAGGCGACTTCGCAAGCGAACGCGTGCCGGTCGCCCGCGGATCCGGCCACGTCCACGAAGCCGACGAGGCGTTTCGCCTGCGGCGGCTGCAGGCGCGTGTCGTATTCGCCGACGTAGATCGAGCCGCAGGTCGGCTTCACGATCGCCGCGCAAAGCCGCGCCGCGATCGAGGCTTCGCGGCCGGTCGCGCACGAGACGATACGGTGTTCGCCCGTTTGCAGCGAAAAGTCGAGCGGCCCGATCGCATCGCCCGCTTCGCTTACGAAACTGGCCGCGACCACGCGTAAGACGCTCAACCCGTCACGCCGCTCAGCCGCGGATTCGGCCGCTCCGGGCGGCCGGCTTTATGGCACTCGATCCAGCGGCCGTCGCGTTCGAGGGCGACGATGTCGGCCGTGTAATCGAAGCGGCCGGTGCCTTCGAAAAACGCGCTGCCGACGGCGTACGCGTCGACCGGAACGTCCTCGTCCTCGAAGAGCCGAATCTTGCTCGCGTCGAAGCCGCCGCTAACGACGATCTTGACGTTCGCGAAGTTATTCGCGTCGAGCGCTTCGCGGACGTTGCGCACCAATTGCGGTACGACGCCCGTCGGCGTGAACGTGCCCATCTGCGACCAAAGCGATTTGTCGACGAGCGTACCCGACGTGTCCAATCGCACGCCCCACAAGCGTTTGCCGACCGCACGCGCGACGGCGAGCGTCGTACCGACGCAGTCGTTCTCGAAATCGACGAGCGAGATTACGTGCACGTCCGGGTCGATGTATTCGGCGAACTTTTGCGTCGCGAGCACGGTATCGCCGCCGTACGCCGCGATGAGCGCGTGCGGCACCGTACCCATGCCGCGCGAGCCCCACCACTCGGCATTCGCATCGGTCGAGACGCCGAGCGCGCCCGAAATATACGCCGCGTATCCGTCGCCCGTCTGCATCTGATGATGATCGAAACGCGCGGGGAAAAACAGCACTTCCTTACCGTTGGCGGCCGAGACGATCTCGCGCGCGTTCGTCGCGATGCGCGTGCGTCGCGACAGCGCACCGAGATACGCCGTTTCGAGATGGGCGAAGAGCGTGTAATCGCCTTCGATCGTCATCACCGTTTCGAACGGCGCGATCTCGTCGCCGTCGTGCAAAGCGCGAACGCGCAATTCGCTCCAGCCGTCCTGCCAGCGGCCGTTAACCTCTCGCCCGCTACAAAGTTTGACGATGGCGAGCGCTTCGTCGATGCCGCACAGAACCGAGCGCGCTCTTTGAAAGACTTGCATGCGCACGCGCTGATGGTTCCGATCCCGCTCCATGATCTCTCGCGTACGATTAAAGTAGGTGTCGGAGTAATAGCCGGCACGCATCTTTTCGACGGGAAGATTGAAAACGCCGGGATCGAGGCGCACAACGCGCAGCATGGGACGTTCGTACGGATTCGACGAATCTTCGACCTCTTGTGAATCGTCCGCCGTCCAATGCCGAGATCGCCCGCACGCTCAAAGAAATCCGCACGCTCATGGAATTTGCGGGCGAACCGTTCTACAAATTCATGGCCTACGAGCGTGCCGCGGAGACCATCGAGAACGCGCCGCCGGCACCGGATCTCCTCGCGACGGGCGAGTTGCAGAAGCTGCCGGGCGTCGGTAAGACGATCGCCGGCCGTGTGGCGGAAATGATCGAGACGGGCGGCATCGCGTACCACCAAGAGCTTGCGGCGCGCTACCCGGCGACCCTGGTCGACGTGTTGCAGGTTTCCGGCATCGGCATGAAAACGGCACAGGCGCTCTTCGCCGAGCAAGGCATCGCGTCGGTCGACGATCTCGATCGCGCGCTCGACGCGGGCTCGCTCGCGGGCTTCGGCCGGCTCGGCAAGAAATCGCTCGAGAACATCAAGCGCGGCGTGCTCGCGTTCAAGGGACGGCAGAGACGGACGCCGCTCGGGCGGGCCCTCCCGCTCGCGCGCACGGTCATCGATTATCTCGCCGCGGGCGGCCAGGCGCACGCGCTCGCGTATGCGGGCAGCGTACGGCGTGCCGAAGCGACCGTCGGCGACGTCGATATCGTCTGCACGTCGAGCGAGCCCGGCGACGTTATCGCGCGCTTCGTGCAGTGGGACCGCGCGCAAGCCGTGCTCGCCGAAGGTGTAACGAAGGCGTCGATCTGGGTCGAGAACGGATTGCAGATCGATCTGCGCGTTTTGCCCCAAGACGTGTACGGAAACTTGCTGCAACACTTCTCCGGTTCGCGCGAGCACAACATTCAGTTGCGCGAATACGCGGTGCGCAAGGGTTTACGCGTTAGCGAGAACGGCATTCTCGACGTCGCGACGGGCGTTAATACGACGTGTCGCACCGAGGAGCAAGCGTATGCGACGCTCGGCTTGCCGTTCATCGCGCCCGAAATGCGCCTGGGCATCGGCGAACTCGAGGCGGCGCTCGCGGGAACGTTACCCGAACCCGTCACGCTCGAAGATTTGCGCGGCGATTTTCACATGCACTGCACCTGGAGCGACGGCGTCGATTCGCTCGAAGGGATGATCGCCGCCGCCAAGGCGCGCGGCTATTCGTATCATTCGATTTCCGATCACTCGTGGGGTCGCGGCCGCATAGGCCTCGATCCGAACGAACTGCGCGCGCAACGCGCGAAGGCGCGCGCGCTCGGCGAAAAACACGGCATCCGTACGCTGTGTTCGGCCGAAGTCGATATTAAGACCGACGGCACGCTCGACTACGATGACGAGATTCTGGCCGAACTCGATATCGTGGTGGCGAGCGTTCACAATGCGATGAATATTTCGCGCGAAGCGATGACGGCCCGCATCGTGCGCGCCTGCGAAAATCCGTTCGTCACGATCATCGGCCACCCGACGGGCCGTAACGTCGAGCAATTCGGCGGCTACGAATTCGATTACGATACCGTGTTCGCAGCCGCCGCCCGCACCGGTACGGCGCTCGAGATCGACGGCCAGCCGAACCGCCTCGATTTGCCGAGCGCGCTCGCGCGGCGCGCCCGCGGCTTCGGCGTTACGTTCTCGCTCGACAGCGACGCGCACGCGATCGATCATCTCGCCAACGTCGCGTACGCCGTCGGTCAAGCGCGCCGCGCGTGGATCACGCGCGGCGAAGTGCTCAACGCCCGTCCGCTCGAGGACGTGCTCGCTTTCGTCGCGGCGAAGCGCGGCACGGCCGTGACGAGCGCGTAACGCGCCCGGGGAGCGTGAAGCGCAGCGAACGCAAGCCGTTCCTCGGCGACGTTAAACGTCGCGACGATGCTCCGGCGACGGACGCCTTTCCGTGGTCGCTGCCGCTCGTGCGTCGTCTCGAGCATCTGCGCTTCTCGGCCGGCGTCACGTTCTTCGTCGGCGAGAACGGCAGCGGCAAATCGACGCTGCTCGAAGCATTGGCGGTCGCAACGGGTGCGGTCGCCCTCGGCGGCAGCGACTTGCAATCCGATCCGACGTTACATGCCGCGCGCGCTTTGGCGAAGGGGCTCGCGCTAACGCGACACGGTCGCCCGCGCGCGAAGCTTTTCTTGCGAGCGGAAGACGTCTTCGGTTACACCCAGCGCCTCGGGCGGGAGATGGCGGAGATCGGTGAGACGGCGGCCGGCTTCGCCGGGACGCGCGCGTACGGATACATCGCCGCGCAACGGCGCGCGCTCACGGAACGCTACGGGGCGGAACCGGATGCCCGTTCGCACGGGGAAACGTTTCTCGCGCTGCTCGCCGCGCGACTGGTGCCCGCGGGACTTTACTTTCTCGACGAACCGGAAACGCCGCTATCGCCCGTCCGCATCCTCGGATTGCTCGCGACGCTGATCGATGCGGTCGCTGCGGGCTCGCAATTCGTGATCGCGACGCATTCGCCGATCCTGATGGCGTTGCCGGGCGCGACGTTGCTCGAGTTTGCGGACGGCCGGATCGCAAGTGTGGCCTACGACGAAATCGAACACGTGCGGATCACGCGAGACTTCTTGAACGCACCCGAGCGCTATCTGCGACACTTGGTCGAAGCGAACGAGCCTCATCTCGATTGAGGGTTCGCACGCGCGATGAAGCTGCGGCCTTTGCCGTTATTCCCGAAGCGACTGCTGCAACGATCGATAACGGTCGTCTCCGACGGTCACGCAGCGCGCGGCGGAGGTCCCGGTACTCGGCGTTCTGCGATACACGCGCACACGACCGAACGCCGCCGTCGCGCGCATTTGGCCGGTGCGCACTTCGCGTTCGATTTCGGGCCGTATCTCGTGTTGGTAATAACCGTTCGGATAGTCGAGTGCGAAGACCGCGTATTCGGCGCTCGGGCAGAAAAAGAACGTCGCGCGCCGCTGCCGATACGCGACGTGCGTGAACCATTCGTCGTGCGTGACGAGCAGGGCATCCGGCGGTACGAGAGCGAGCGCTCTAGCGGCGTCCTCATGCGGATAGACGGGGCGCACGTAATGCGCGACGTGCATCGGATTGAACGCGAGCAGGAACACTACGCAGAGTGCGGCCGCCGCGCGATACGAGCGCACGGGATCGGGCCGGCGCACGAGCGTGGCGAGCGTTCCTAGGAGCAACCACGGACACCAGATCGCCGCATAGTGCGAGCCCATGCGCCACACGATCGGATCGCTCGAGAGCAGCACGACGAGTAGCCCCGGGAGCGCGAGCAACGACCAGCGCGAGCAGAGCGGCAAAAAAGCGAGCGGAACGAGTGCTTCCAATAAATAGGTGAAGCGTCCCATCGTGAGCAGTGCCGTAACGTTCGCAGGATGCGTGACGAGCGACGCGAGTAATTGCGCGGGTCCGTGCGCGAACGAATAATCGTAGAAACGCGAGGGCTGCCACGCGCCGACGTGCGGTATGACGATCCCGTAATAAACGAAGAGCGCGGCGACGTTGCACGCCGCGAGCGCGACGCCCGCGACGACGAGGCGTTCGGGTTCTCGCGGAGTTCCGGCAAGCAGACCGTGTCCGCGTTCGCGCGCGGCATCGCGCCGGACCGAGCCGATCGTTGCGAACGCGATACCGGCGAGCGCGAGCACGATGCACGCTTCTTCGCGCACGAGCGCTCCGAGGAGCGCGAATAGCGCGAACCATCGCCAGCGGGCGCGTTCGGCGGCCCAGACGATGGCTAGGGCCAGTGCGGGATAGAACGCGATCTCGTGAAATTCGGTGAACGCGACGGCGCCGAGCGGCGGATAGAGCAACGCGAGCGTTGCATAAGCGAATGCCCGGGCCTCGCTCACGTACGCGCGAGCGATCGCGAACAGTGGAATCGCCGTCGCGCCGATCGCCGCGATCTGTGCGAACTGCAAGAAGAGCGGCGAACGTGCGACCGCGAGTCCGGGCCACAGTACGGCTAAAAGCGGCGCCCAATGGAAACGAAAATGGGTGCCTTGTTCGGGTCCGTCGACGAAACCGTCGAACGCGTTTGTAACGACCTGCGCGAACGTGCCGCTATCCGCTCCAAAGCTCCAGATGTGCCAACGCCACGCGGCGAGCGCTCCGAAGACGGCGACATAGGCGAGGAGCGCGACGGCGAGCTTACGCATGCATTCGTGCAACCATCTTTGAAGTGACCGGGCTCGAACGCCTCGTTTGAAGAACGTGAACCCGTACAACTGGGGCGCGACGCCGGGTGAACTCGCCGCGTCGTATCCCTGCGACGACCTCGGCTTCGTTTGGGACGCCGTCTTTCATCGCGCGCTCGACGTCGACGCGCCGCAGGCGCTCGTGTTCCGTTGGCTGTGCCAGCTTCGAGCGGCTCCGTATAGTTACGATCTGATCGATAACTTCGGGCGGCGGAGCCCGACCGCACTCACGCCCGGCCTCGAACGTCTGGCGATCGGTCAACGCGCGATGGTTATCTTCAAGATCGCGGGCTTCGGCCCGAGCGACCTGACGCTTCGCCTCGCTCTGCGACCGGTCGCACCCGTCATGGGCGATTTCGCCGGGACGTATCGGGTCGTTGCCCGCACGCCGAGCCGCTCGCGAATCGTCGTTCGCATTCTCGTCCGATATCCGAGCGGCCCGTACGGCGGACTCTTACGCCGCGTCATGCCGTGGCTCGACCTCATGATGTTCAGAAAGCAATTGCAGACGCTGAAACGCTACGCGGAACGCGATGCGAAGGTCGCCGGAAGCGGCGTCTAAGGTCTATGCGCTCGTCCCGATGGGCGCACCGGCCCGGCCTTCCGCGCACGAAAGTGCCTATGCACTTCTTATCTACACGCTTTTTGCGTCTTGATACGAGAGGGGTCGCACTATGTATGCGGTATCCGGTGTAAACGAACTACCAAACGATGGGAGTGCCGATGAAAGAAAAATCAATTGCCGCGAGCGTATCGCTCGCGGCCCTAACCCTCCTCGTTGCTTTACCGGCCGCGAGTGTTTTTGCCGCATCCACGGGCCCGAGCACGGGTTCCTTCGATAGCGCGACGACCGACACGTCGTCGTGGATTTTACCGGGTCACGACTACAGTGCGAATCGTTACGTCGATATGAAGCAGATTTCGCCCGCGAACGTCGCGACGCTCAAACGTTCGTGGCGATTCAAGATTCCCGACGACAGTCCGATCGAGGCTCAGCCGATCGTTTGGAACGGCATGATCTACCTCACGTCCGCGCACGACAACGTGTACGCGGTCGATGCGAAGACGGGCGCTCTCAAGTGGACGTTCAACGACGCTCCGCACGTCATCGCTTTCGCCGCCAATCGTGGCGTCGCAATCTACGACGGCAAGGTCTTCCTCGGCACCCTCGACGGTCACATGATCGCTCTCGACGCGACGACGGGCGCCAAGGTCTGGGACGTCCTAGCCGTGCACGATCCTTCGAATTCGTTCTACACGATGCAGCCGGTCGTATACAAAAATATGCTTCTCATGGGCGTCTCGAACGGCGACTGGGGCGGCATCGGTTACATCACCGCCTTCAAACCCGAGGACGGCTCGCGCATCTGGGAGTGGAACACGGTTCCGGGCCCGGGCGAACCCGGTCACGAGTCGTGGGCCGGCGATTCTTGGAAGCGCGGCGGCGCGGCCGTTTGGAGCGGTCTGGCAATCGATTCGAAGACGGACACGCTATACGCCGACCTCGGCAATCCGCAACCCGACTTCTTCGGAGACGCGCGAAAGGGAGCCAATCTCTATTCCAACTCGATGGTCGCACTCGACATCTCGGGCGCAGCGCCCAAGCTCAAGTGGTACCACCAGTTCATTCCGCATGACACCCACGATTGGGATCCGGCGATGCCGCCCGTGCGCTTCACGGGTCAAGTGGCCGGGAAATCGCGCGAACTCGTCGCCTCGGGCGACAAGGGCGGCAACTTCTGGATTCTCGATGCGACCGACGGCAGTCTCGTCACTCAGCTCGCCGTGAGCACGCAAAAGGGCCAGGATACGGCACCGAGTCCCGAGGGGAACCTCGCTTGCCCCAATACGAACGGCGGCGTGGAATACAACGGCGGCTCGTACGATCCGCAGACCAACATGTTCTACGTCCCGAGCGTCGACGAGTGCGGGATTTGGAAGAAGCTCCCGACGGCAACGTACATCGGCGGCCAGTTCTATCTCGGCGGCACGTTCCCGAAGCTTTCGGGTCCGAACACCGGCTGGATGAACGCGGTCGACGTATCGACGGGCAAATTCGCCTGGCGTAAAAAGCAGTCGTTACCGGCCGTGGGCGGAGCCCTCGTCACCTCGACCGGCCTCGTGTTCTCGGGCATGACGACGGGCGATTTCGTCGCTTTCGACGCGACGACGGGCAACGAACTCTGGAAAGACGCGACCGGTTCGCCGATCCTCGCGCCGCCGGCGGGCTACATGCTCGACGGTAAGCAGTTCGTCGCGATTGCGTCGGGCCAAGCCGGCAACCAACTCGTTCCGGAAATGCCGCAAACGAGTGCCAACGGCTCCTTCCTCACCGTCTACTCTCTATGATAAGAGCCCTGCAAGCGAGTCGCCTTGCAGCCGCGGTCCTCGCGAGCGTTTTGCTCGCGAGTTCCGCGTCACGGGCGGCCGCAATGGACGATCGGGCGCTCGCGAATTCCGCGCTGTCGGACATCCGCGCGACGATCGCCGACATCGTCGCGATCGAAAACGGCTTCGCCGTCGGTCATAAGAATTACATCGCCGCGGCGCAGCGCGCGCGTAACGGCCTCGTCGGAAACCACGATCCCTCGTACATTGCTTCCGCCGGCACGCCCGGCGACGCGGTCGGTGCGATCGCACACCTCGATGAGCTGCTCGATCGCAAGAGCGATTCCGTGTGGACGCCCGCGATGCAGGGCGCGAAGATCAATCTGCTCGCCGCCGCTCAGAGTTTGAGCGACTCCTTGCATGAAAAACAAATGGAAGACTACGAAACCGATTTAACGACGGCGCTTTCCAGCCTGTCGCTCGCAATCGGGCGTCCCACGGAAGGCGGAGTGCTCGGTGGGATCGCGGGTGCGCTCGCATCGACGTCGCTCGGCGTGCCCTCCGGTGCTGCCGTCGTCTCCGGTTGCACGCTGCCCGCTTCCGCGCCGACCTACGGACTGGTCGACGGCAATCTGACGTTCATCAGCGTTCCTCGCGCGGAGAGCGATCTTACCGTTCCGAGCGAGATCGTCGTCGATCGCATCGCGATCTTGCCGAAGCAAGTCGTGCTCTACACGCGTCCGCAAACGGAGATGACGCATCTCTGCGCGGCGGCAACGGCTGCGCCGACTTCCGCGCCCGCGGCCTCGATGGTGCCGATGTCGGCGCATTCTCGCGTTGCATCGCTGCCGCTCGCGACGTTCGCCGGATACACGACGGCGGTTGTAGCGGACGATCCGGCACCTGCCGCAGCGGGTGCGGCTTCGGGGCCACCGTCGTATACGACGAAACAGGCGCAATCGGGCGAAGTCGTTTATAAAGCCGTTTGCAGCTCTTGCCATGGCGCGAAGTTGCAGGGCGTCGCTGCGCCCGCCATCGCGGGTAAAGAGTTCCTTTCGTCGGTTGCCGGCAACCATTGGACGTACGCCGATTTCCGCAACGTCGTCGTCCAGCAAATGCCGCTCAACAATCCGGGTTCGCTCACGCCGAAGCAATACTCCGACGTGATCGCGTATCTGCTCTCCGCCAATTGTTTCCCGGCCGGCAGTGCGGAATTCCCGACGGACGATTCACCGGCGCTTGCGGCGGCAAAGCTCCTCGCTCCGACGGCGCCCGCTCCGGCCACGGACCCGGCCCGCCAATCGTGCGTGGCGGCGCAGTAACGGCGACCCCGGCAACGACCGCGCGAGCGGCTATCTTCTGGGAAGCAGGTACGTAGGTGAAGCAGCGAATCGCTTATGGCCGAGGCGCACTCGAAGTCGAAGTGCCCGACGGCGCGACGATCGTCGAAGCCTCCCGGGTTGCGAGTGCGCTCGGAAACGAGCGGCTCGCTTTCGAGGAGGCCGTGCGAGCGCCGATCGGCGCGCGGCCCTTGCGCGACGTGGTCGGTGCGAACGAGCGCGTCGTCATCGTCACTTCCGACGTTACGCGCGCGACGCCGAACGAGCGCCTCATTCCGTGGATACTCGACGAACTCGCGCACGTCGCGCCGGAACGCATAACCGTCATCATCGGCACGGGCTCGCATCGCAGCACGACGCCGCAGGAGATGCGGCAGATGTTCGGCGCGGACGTGCTCGCTCGCGTGCGAGTGATCGATCACGAGGCGCACGATGCCGCGCAAGTGACGCGCGTCGGTACGACTGCGGCGGGCGTTCCGGCGTATCTCAACACCGATTACGTGCGAGCGGATAAGCGAATCGTCGTCGGGTTCATCGAGCCGCATTTCTACGCGGGTTTTTCAGGCGGTCCCAAGGGCGTGATGCCGGGCGTCGCGGGCATCGAGACCGTTACCCATTTCCATAGCGCCAAGATGATCGGCGATCCGCGGACCACCTGGCTCAATCTCGATCGCAATCCAGTTCAAGAGATGTCGCGCGAAGTGACGGCGATGGTACCGCCGGATTTCCTCGTCAACGTGACGCTCGATCGTGACCGTGCGATCACGGGATTCTTCTGCGGTGACTATCTCGCCGCGCACCTGCAGGGAGCCGCGCATTGTAAGAGCGCCGCTTCGCAAGGGCTCGACGAGCGATTCGACGTGGTCCTCACAGGCAACGGCGGCTATCCGCTCGATCAAAATCTCTATCAGTGCGGCAAGGGGCTTACGGCGGCCGCTCGCATCGTTAAGCCGGGCGGCACGATCGTGCTCTGCGCCGAGTGTAGCGACGGTTTTCCGGAGCACGGAAATTTCAAGCGGCTGCTCGGCGAACGCGAAACGCCGGCGGATCTTCTCGCGATGATCGAAACGCCCGGCTTTGCAATGTACGATCAGTGGGCGGCGCACAGCCAAGCGCTCGTGCAGATACAGGCGCGCGTGCTCATGTATTCGTCGATTTCGGATTCGGCGCTGCGTGCGGCGCTGCTCGAACCGACGAGCGATCCTTCGGCAGCCGTGCGATCGGCGCTCGCGGATGCCGGGGAGGGTGCGCGCTGCGCGGTTTTACCCGAGGGGCCGTACGTCGTGCCCTATCTGAACGTCTTCGCCTAACTTCTTGCTATAGATTTGAGGGCTCACCTTGACCGGCATAGCCTAGGCCTGGTAGAATATTTCCTAGCTTGGGATACCGTATCCCGTATGTAGTCGGCGTACACGGCTACTCCCACTTTGCCCTAGCTGACGAGGAGAGTTCACATGCCTAAGATGACGGCAATGCAAGCCGCGGTTCACGTGCTCGAGAGCGAAGGCGTGGAGCTGGTTTTCGGGGTCCCGGGCGCTGCCATTCTACCGCTTTACGAGGCGCTGCGGCCGAGCAATATTCGGCACGTTCTCGTCCGGCATGAAGAAGGCGGAACGCACGCGGCCGAGGGTTACAGTCGCGCCGTCGCAGGCAAGATCGGCGTGAACATCGGCACGTCCGGGCCCGCCGGAACGAACATGATCACGGGCATGTATTCGGCCATCGCCGATAGCGTGCCGATCCTGTGCATCACGGGGCAAGCACCGCGCGCGAAGCTGCATAAAGAAGATTTCCAAGCGGTCGATATCGCCGCCATCGCCGCGCCCGTCGCGAAGTGGTCGATTACCGTGATGGAAGGCGCGCAAGTGCCGTCCACGTTCCGTAAAGCGTTTCAAATCATGCGCTCGGGTCGCCCGGGGCCGGTCTTCATCGATCTGCCGATCGACGTCCAAAAAGAGATCATCAACT
>CAXTIY010000060.1:0-12977 GCA_964244215.1 uncultured bacterium | reverse complement strand
CCGCCGAGCTACGCCATCCGGCGGCGCCGGCCAAAAAAGACCCGGTGCAATACGGCCGGTTGCGCCGCGCCTTGATGCTCGCCGGCATGGCACGTTCTCTCGCGACACTGGCGGCGACCGCGTTTGCCGTCGGGCCGCAAATCGAGCCGCCCGCCGGGGAACGCGAGGAGCGTCCGCGCCGCCTCCGGCTCGTGCTTACCGGCCTCGTGCTCTCGACGCTCGTCGAATTGCCGGGCGACTTCGTCGAAGGCTATGCCGTCGAGCGCCGCTACGGGCTTTCCAAACAGACGGTGCCCGGCTGGCTACTCGAACGTCTCAAAGGCCTCGGTGTAACGCTCGCGATCGCGACACCGCTCATCGAACTGCTCGCGACCGCGGTCGACCGTGCTCCGCGTGCATGGCCGCTCCTGGCCACGGCCGGCAGCTTTCCTTTACTGATTTTGGCCAACGTCGTCGCGCCGACGTTCATCGCCCCGCTCTTCAACAAGTTCGAGAAGATCGAAGGCGCGTTCGCCGAGCAGATACGCGCGCTCGCGACTCGCTACGGCGCGGGCGACGCGACGATCCTGCGCGTCGATATGAGCAAGCAGACGGAGAAGGCGAACGCCTACGTGACCGGCCTCTTCGGCACGAAACGCATCGTAATCGGCGACACGCTGCTCGACCGGTTCGCCGAAAGCGAAACGCTCTTCGTGGTGGCGCACGAACTCGGACACTACGTGAAGCGCGACGTGTGGCGCGGCGTCGCACTCGGCACGCTCGCCGCGGCCGGCGTCTTCTACGGCGGTCGGGCGCTTGCGGATCGGCCCGGCCACAGCCTCGCCTCGACCGCCGGCCTCGCACGCTTATTCTTCGGAATCTCGTTGCTCAGCACGCTTGCGGGGCCGCCGCTCGCGGCGTTCTCGCGCTCCCGCGAACGCGCCGCCGACGGCTTCGCGATCGAGGCGACGCAAGACGGCGCTGCGGGCGCGGCGGCCTTCGAACGCTTACGCGAACGCAACCTCGCCGAAGACGAGCAACCCCGCTGGATGGAACTGCTCTTCTCGTCGCACCCATCGCTCGGCAGCCGCATCGAACGTTTGCGCGCCTCTCAGGCTTAGCGGTTAATCACCGCTTTGAGCGTTTTTACGTCATCATCGGTAATCGTGTCGTCGAGTTTTTCGGCGACGCGCGCGATCGTAACGTAGCCGCCGTGCGGGCTGTAGGCGACACCTTTGTCGCGCTCGGTTCCGATGTGATACTCGAAGTAACACGTGTACGGCGCCGCACCCGAAGTATCGAAGCGGTCGACGTGGACGTGACGCGACGTAAGCGTGTCGCGAAACGTCGAGATCACGCCGAGCGTCGACTGATCCGTATCGTTTGCGGGAACCTTGACGATGCTGACCGTGGTCTGCTTCGTCCACTTACTCGCGCTCTCACCGTCTTTGGAGAAATGCAGCTCGAGCTGAGACTTGTCGGGCTCGCCCGTCGAACTCGTGAGGTTCGGGGTTCCGAGTGCCTGAGCGAGCTTGAGATAAGGCGCCTCGGCCGCGCTTGCTGCCGCGCTCACGGCGAGTAACGCGACGGTCGAAGCGATAATATTTCGCATGTGCGAATCGTTCGCGAAGCGAGCATGTTTGTCATCGGCGGCGCCGGGAAAGCCACGAGTACGATGAATTTTTCCGTAGCGAAGGATGTCTTCGCCGCTTTTAACGAGGACAAAGCGCCGCGCCTCGCGGCGGCGATCGCATACTCTACGATATTTTCGATCGCTCCTTTGTTTATCGTTCTTATTGCTGTCCTCGGCGCATTCGTCGGAAGTCATTCTGGTGCCGAAAATCAGTTGATCGACATCGTGACGAAAAACGCCGGCAAGGGAACGGGCGACACGGTTCGGCAACTCATTTCGGCGGGCTTCAACAAGCCGCGCCAGGGCGTCATCGCGCAGATTATCGGGTGGATCGTTTTCGTAATCGGTGCGACCGGGCTCTTCGCATCGCTTCAAGACGCCCTAAACTCGATTTGGCACGTCGAGTCGACGAAGGGCGGCTGGAAGCAGGTGCTACGCGACCGGGCCGCATCGTTCGGCATGGTACTCGTCGTCGGCTTTCTCTTACTCGTGACCTTCGTCGCCAATGGCGCCATCGCGTTCGTCGCCTCGCACTTTCTCGCGAAGATTCCCTTCGGCGCGAATCCGATCGTTATAACGATTATCAATTATGCGGTTAGCTTTATTCTCGTAACCGTGATCTTCGCGCTCCTGTACAAAGTATTGCCCGATGTCGACGTCTCCTGGCGCGACGTCGGAGTCGGTGCGGCCGTTACGAGCGTACTCTTCGTCATCGGTGAAGGGCTTATCGCGCTCTACCTAGCGAAGGCCGGGATCGCATCGGCCTACGGCGCTGCGGGCTCGCTACTCGTGGCCCTGTTGTGGATTTACTATTCGGCGATGATCCTGCTGCTCGGCGCCGAGTTCACCAAGGTCAATGCGAAGAAGGTTGCCCTGACCGAGCCATCGATCGTTCGCCAAACCGAGGAACATCCCGCCGGTGTCGACCCGCGCTACGCCGGCAAGACGACGAAATGAGCGCGCGCCTTCAATCACGTCCCGCGCTCGTCACGAAGCCTTGGTTTCGCGCGTTTATCGCACTCGCGATCGGACTTTTCGCGGGGTTAATCGTGCCACAGGGTCCGGCCGAACGCGAACGCTTGAGCCCAAGCGCTACGCGACTCCGCGGCTGGTTCGTAGCCGAACTTCGCGGCTTCGTCGAACGCTCGATCACCGAAGGGCTCGGCCGCCGTTAAGCGACGACCACCGAGGCGCGCGTGCCGAGCCACGCTGCGAGATCCGTCTTACGACCTTCGTAGCGGCCGCTCGAGAGCTCGCGCCGCAACTCGCCGAACGTTCCGAACGCTTCGGCGAATGCATCGTGTTTGTGAATCGACTCGTAATTAATTTGGGAAGCGAGCACGAACGTTTCGTCCGATAGATCGGCGTACACGTCGAGCGAACGCGCCATGATGCCGCGTACCACATCTTCGACGAACTTCGGATTGTGATGCGCTTTATTGACGATAAAGAATTCGTCGGGCCGTTTGAGAAGGTCGTAGGTTTCACTCGACATCGACGATTCGACGATCTCGACGAGATCTTCGACGGAGATATCGGTGTCGCGCCCGTCGCGCGTGCCGATGAGGATCGATCCGCGACCGCGTTGATTGTGCGTCGCGACGGGCAGCGCATCGAGCGCGCGGCGCGCTTCCGCTTCGCTAAAGCCCGCTTCGACGAGTTCGCGCTGCGAATGTTCGCGCACCATGAGCTGCGCGCACGGGCACGCGGTCATGCCTTCCGCTTCCACGCCGATGACGTGTCGCGAACCGCTCGCGTCGGCATGCGCGATTCCGATTAGCGTATACGTCTCTTCACCGCGCTTACCGCTGACCGGGGTCCAACGTTCGAGTCCGAAATCTGCCCGTAAGCGCACGTCGGCGCGCAGTGCTTTTTGCGAATCGACGATCTCGCGCGCGATCGACGTAACCACGTCTTCGATGCGCCCGGGTTGCTCCGTGCGGGCGAGCACCTCGAGCGTCGCTTCTTCGAGTAATTCGGAAAAGCGCGACATGTGCAC
The DNA here is from genome assembly GCA_964244215.1 of uncultured bacterium. Classification (GTDB taxonomy): domain Bacteria; phylum Vulcanimicrobiota; class Vulcanimicrobiia; order Vulcanimicrobiales; family Vulcanimicrobiaceae; genus CAXTIY01. The sequence goes on along the minus strand of CAXTIY010000060.1, from coordinate 9,366 downwards.
GCCCGCTTTATCGGGCGCGAGATCCGCGACCATCGTAAATTCGCCGTTGAAGACCGTTTCGCGTCCGGCCACACCTAAGCGCACGACGCGCTTCACGCTCGAGACGCCGACGCGGTTAATCGAGAGACGCACGTCGGGCGCTTCTTCTTGACGATTCGCGAAGAAATGCAGCGAGCGCGCTTTCTTCGAGATCCCCTGCGAATTCGAGCGCGCGGCGAGCACGTCGATCCGTTCGCCCCCAGGCGGCAGCGTCAATCCGGGCGCGAGTTCGGCGAGCGGCACGAGATTGAAAGGCCGCCGTGCGAGATACGGATGCGGCACCACGAACGATCCGAAATCTTCAGCGAGCTCGTCGAAGAGCAGGATGTCGATATCGATCGGACGCGCGAGCAGCGGTTGCGTCCGCTGGCGGCCGACGGCGAGCTCGACCTTACGCAGAGCGGCTTCGAAGGCGCGCGGCGCTAGGGCCGTATGCACGCGGGCCGCGGCGTTGAGGAACGCGGGGCCGGCAACGCCGCCCGCGGCCGGCGCTTCGTAATACGACGACACCGCATCGATCGTCGCCCACGCGCGCAGTTTTTGCAGCGCCTGCAAAATGTTCGCTTGACGATCGCCGAGATTCGAACCCAGGCCCAGATACACCGTATGCATGCGGTGTACTAGACTAGCGGAGCGGCGATCCGGTTTCTATCGCGTCCGCCGCCGTCGATGGCCGCGAGCATCCGGGCGAGGTCGGCCGTTTCCGCGACGTCGTGGGTGCGCACGAGGCGCGCGCCCGCCGCGATGCCGGCCGCCGCGGCCGCAAGCGAGGGCACGAGCAGGGCCGCAGCCGGACGGCCGAAGATGCGGCCGATAAAGCTCTTCCGGCTCGCGGCGAGCAATATCGGTGCCCCGAGCGACCGGAGTTCGCCGAAACGCTCCAAAATCTCGAGATCGGTCGTGGGCTCCTTTCCGAACTCGAGTCCGGGATCGACGACGAGGGCACCGGGCGCGATACCGGCGGCCCGCGCATCCTCGAGCCGAACGCGCAAGAAGCTCGTGATTTCGCCGAGGGGATCGTCGTACCGGTACTCGGATGCGCGTACGCCGAGTTCGCCTTTGATGTGCATGATCACGAGCGCCGCGTCGTAGCGCGCGACGACGCTCGCCAAGCGTTCGTCCTGCAAACCGCTGCAATCGTTGATCAGCTCGGCACCGGCCGCGAGGGCCGCCTCGGCAACGCCGCTTTTATACGTGTCGATCGAGATCGGCACGCCCAGGCCATCGCGCACGAGCGCTTCCACGACGGGAACGACCCGAGCGCACTCTTCCGATTCGTCGATGCGCGCCGTGCCCGCCGCATACGATTGACCGCCGATATCGATCAGGCCGGCGCCCGCCGCAACCATCTCGGCCGCGCGCGCACGAGCACGGTCGAGTTCGCTGTACCGGCTGCGCTCATAGAACGAATCGGGCGACCTGTTGAGGATCCCCATGACCGCCGCGCCGGAGGAGAAGTCGAGCGTTTGCGAGCGCAGGCGCAGCGGCGGCGCGAACGTTCGATCGGCATCGAAAGCGCGCAGCAGTTCCGCGACGAGCGGTCGAGCGGAGGCGGCCACCTCGCCCTCGAGTGCCGCGAGCACGTCGCGGCGAGCCGCGACGATGAGCCGCTGCTCGTCGACGAACGCGCCGCCGCCCCGCTTCACCACGGCGTCGGCGACGGCGCGGGCGAGGGTCGGCTGTGGCCCGTCGAGCGCGAGCACGGCGGCGGCGGCCGCGGCGCGCAAGCCGTGCGTCGCTTCGCGCGGCGCGTAGGTTGCGAGCCGGTCGTCGAGCGCCGCGCTACCGTTCGCGGTGAGGACGCGCGCGTTCACGCGCCGCGAACGGCGTTGGGGTCGAGCGCGTGTTTCACGCGGCTCTCGGTATCTTCCAGATGTGCGCGCGTCGCGACTGCGAGATGCGGATTGCGGAGCGCTCGCTCCACGCGTCCGTATAAGCGACGCAGCTCGTATCGCGCGAGCGGCGCGGCATCGCTCGGGTAGCCGATATCGGCGACGAGACCGGAGGGCGCGAGCGAAAACGCGACGAGCAGATTCGTATAGCGCCGCTGCAGGGCGCGATGTAACGGATCGATCGCCGTCTGCTCGAGATCGTCGAATACGGCCGCTTGCGTCCAGCCGAATAAGTCGTCGAGCGTCATCGTCGTCTGACCGGGCGCGAGCTTGTAGCGCTGATCGGCGAGCCGGCTCATGGTATCGGGGGCGAACATTTCGAACATCACGGCGTCCTGCATATCGCCGACCACTTCCTCGAGCGGAAAATCGGGCCGAGCGACGTCGTCGACGCCACGGTGCAAGTAGCGATTCGCGCCGAGATCGCTCAGGAGCCGCGGCGAGAAATGCATCGCGCGGCTCGAGAACACGTTCTGCGCGAGCAGATCGAACGCGCGCCGCGATTCGCCGCGCGCGACCGGTGCGAACGGCGGTGCGCCGCCCGGCTGGCCGCGATGGGCCCGCGAGGTGTAGATGCCCCCGACGTACTTCGTGGCGAGCAGCGCCGCGCGCCGATAACCGCGCAAGATGGTCTCGAACGTCTGACGTTCCTGATAGTACGGCTCGTCCGTGCGCGGGAACGTGCGGTCGAGCCGCGCGATCAAGCCGTCGTACACGTCGAATTGATTGCGCTCGTACGCGAGCGGGTCGTTCGAGAGGTCGTAGGTCGCGACGTGCGGATCGATCGCGAGAAAGCCGTTCGCGTCTTCATCGGTTTCGTAGGCGTACTCGCGCCGCGTGCTTTCGTTTGCGATACCGCGCAAGGGCAGTACTTCATCTTCGGCGCGACGGACGTTCGGAAAGCGCGAATACCCGTAACGGATCGCCCACTCGTCATACGGCCCGAGTTTCTGCTGGAAGTAATCGCCTTGCGGGCTGCCCGCGGGCGAAAGGTTCACGGGTGTGTATTCCATCACGGAACCGACGAGCCCGTGCACGCTCGTGAAACGCTTGTCGTGCAGCTGTGCGAGCGAATAGAGCGCAGAGGCGGCGAAATTATGGCGCAGCCCGAAGTTATGGCCCGACTCATGCAGCACGACCGAATGCAGCCAGTTATCGGCATACTGCTGCGTTCGTTCCGGCGTCGCGCCGGCCGCAAGCAGCGCGATCGTCCCGTCCGCCGCGAGGTCCGCCGAGTCCGCTTCGAAACGATCACACACGCTCGTATCCGTGCAAGCGACACGCGCCGTCACGGCTCGAACGGGCAAACCGGCCGCGTCGCGAGAGAGGGGATGGGTTGCCTCGACCTGATCGACGTAACCGCGTTTCACGGAGCGTAACGCCTCTCCGTCGATAACGATTTCGACGCGCAAAATCTGACCCGTACGCGGATCGGAAATATGCGGGCCGTACGCGGCGAAGGCGGGGCGATCGCTCGTAATCCAGCGGACGGTCGAGTAGCGAGCGTCGTCCGGATCCCAACTCGGATCGCTCGGCTGATCTTTCACCTCGATCGCGTTCGGAATGCCGATCTTCGCGAACGCCGCATTCCATTCGAGCAGCGCGGAGCGAATTGCCGGTTTGTAACGCGCCGGAATTTCGTTGGTTAGGTAATAAACGATCGGGCCACGGTCAAAATTCCAGCGATCGATATAGCGCACGAAGGGCGTCGCTTGCGCGTCGTCGTCGAAGCGTTTTTGCGCGGTGATGAAGTAGCCGACGCGGTCGTCTGCGAGGCGCGGCACGTACGCGCCCATCTGCGGCGCGTCCACGATCGAGTAATGCATGCGCAGGCGCACGCCGCGACCGTCGGGAGCGCTCGTGAGATCGCCCGGCGGCCCCGAGAACGCGAGGCTCGAGAGAATTTCGTCGTTTGCCGGTAAGGCTTTGGTCCGCTCGATATACGATTTCGCCGGGTCGACCGCGAAGGCGGGCCGCACGGGTCCAAAACTCAAGATCAGCGGCTGGCTCGGCTCGCCGAGGGAGCGCGCCACGTTCTCGAAATCGGTGAGAAAAAACGCCGCCGAGATCACGACGTGTTGCTTCGCTTCGTCTTCTGCGACGATCGGTGTGGCGTTGAGCACCGAGTCCGTTACGGAGATCGCGAGGGCGTTTGCGGCCGGCGTGTCGGGCGGCGCGCTGAACGACGTGTTATCTTGCACCCAAAGCACGCGCCTGCCGACGCGTTTGAACCGGATGATGAACGAATCGAAGATGCGGCCCGCAAACGCTTCTTCGCCGAGCCCGGAAGCGAGGACCGGCGCGACGATGTATGGATGATCGAACTGGGCGGGGCCGAGGTCGAGAAAGTAGTCGTCGTCCTTCTTGATGATATCGATCAGACCACTTTGGCGTTCCGTGCGACGCGTAAAAACGGCGTACGGCGCGGGGCCGGCCATCATCGCGGCCATACCCGGGAACCCTTGCGGATTCGCCGTGGGTGACGGCACGGGCTCGGCCGCCGCACGGCGCCCGCGACGCGGCGTATTCGTCGGGGCGGGTGAAGGCGGGGGCGTCGCGGGTGCGGCGGTAGCGGTTGCGGTCGCAACGGGCGTCGCGGGCGCCGGCCGAGGCGACGGTTGTTCGGCGGCCGAGCCGAGCGTTGGAAGGGCGGTTACGATGGCCAACAAGATAAGCGCGCGAGCAGAGGCGTACACGCGAGCAGATACGCCTCGGGATGCTCTGATTCCGCCCGGCTCGTCGTTGGGCTCAGTTAGCGGATGCGGCGGTTAGACGGCTTCTTGGGACATGCCGGCGTTGCGTTTGCGGCGGGAGCGCCATTTGGCGGTGTTGCGTTTTTTTGCGGTTGGGGCGCCGCGGCGGCGGTTTGCGAGGGGGTCGCCTGCTTCGATGCGGGCGGTTGCGGCGGCGATCGCGTCGGGTAAGCTCGGGGCGGTGATGAGGTCGCGCGCGGCACCGCGCCCGTTCTTGTACGTCGCCACCCATACGTCGCCGCGTCGCATGACGTCGACGAGCTGCGTTTCTTCGGTAATCGAGCGGCGATCGACTTCGAGAATCCGTAACGCATACGTTTCCGCGTTCATCTTCGGCATGTTCTTTTTTGCCAAAGAGACGGCCGCTTCGAATTTCGTGACGAAATCGTGTATCGGCTTGCCCTTGCGGTCGCGCGCGACCCGTTCCGGCGGCCGCTCGAGCCGCCAATGTTCGGGCGTTACCATCTGCCATGCGACCGACCGGCTCGGCTTCGAGGCGTCTTCGATCGCTTGCAGCGCCGCGTCGATCTGATTTGCGTCGCGCACGCGCGCGGCTTCACGCGGCGCCTTTGCGAAGAGCTTTTCGTATTTATCGGCGAGTTCGGAGATCGGCTGACCGAGCGCGTCGATTTGCGCGGGCAACCCCCACAGCGTCGGCAACGTAACCAGCTGATGGCGCCGTGCTTTGTCGACGATATCGATGATCGTCGCAAACGGTTTGCGGCTCCGCTTGAGCCACTCGCGACGCGCGTTTTCGACCGGAAAACTCGAGATGACGTAGGCATCTTCATCGAGCGGCCGCAGCCCGCGGCCGGTGATCTGCGTGTACAACGTCGTCGATTTGGTAGGCCGCGCATTAATGATCACCTGGACCGACGGCACGTCGAAGCCCTCGAGGTAGAGGCCGCAATTGACGAGCACGTCGATGCGGTCGCCGCGGAAACCGGCGACGATCGCTTCGCGTTCCGCGTGCGGCGTCTCGCCGCTCGCGAACGCCGCGCGAAGGCCGGCATCTTTAAAGAGTTCGGCGACGTTACGCGCATGCGCGACGGAGGCCGTGAACACGAGCGTCTTCTTCCCCGGCGTCAGCGTTTGATACGCGTCGAGCACGGCGCGATTACGCTCTTCAGTATCGACGGCTTCGGCGAGTTGGCCGAGAACGAAATCGCCCGCTCGCGACGACACGGCATCGAGATCGATGTCGGTCGTCACCGCGTAAGAACGGACCGGAACGAGATACCCCTCGTCGATCGCGGCCCGCGCGTCCATCTCGTACACGATATCGGGAAAGATCTCCGCGAGCAACGCGCCGTCGCCGCGCTGCGGAGTCGCCGTAAAACCGATGACGACGGCATCGGGCCGTTTCGCGACGATCTTATCGAGAATGGCGCGATACGTCGGCGCCGCGGCGTGATGCGCTTCGTCGATGACGAAGAGCGCGATGCGCCGGCCGAACTTCGTCACGAAGCGCGTCAGCCGCGTACCGGTTAGCGTTTGAACCGTCGCGACGATGATCGAGCAATCTTCGTCCGCCGCTTCGTCGGCCTTCTCGACGCCGACCACGGCTCCCGGGTTCTGCGCTTTCATCTTTTCGACGAGCTGCGATATGAGCTCGTCCCGGTGCGCGACGACGAGCGTTACGTCCGTCGGCCGGAGTTCGAGCAGATCGGGCAACGTCGCGATCACGACCGTCTTACCGAGACCGGTCGCAAGCGACACGAGTTGGGCACGACGGCCGCGCTTGAGCGCTTCGACAATCGCCTGCTGCGCCGCAAGCTGATACGGACGCAGCCGTAGGGTTTCGTAATTCAAGTTAGGACCTGTCCATCACGAGGTGATGTTGGTTGCGTTCACGCGGAGCCGAGCTCGACACGTTCGCCGTCCTCCCCTATTAGTGACGGCCGGGCAGATTCCCCGCCGAATGTGCCGACTTACGGCTCGGCCGACTTGCGGTCGGCCGCAAGCCGAGCCCGGTACTCTTTCTCGGTCGCGAGCCATCCGGCGAACCGCTCCTCGAAGATCTCGGGACGCAATAACATGAGATCGCGAAACGCTTCGAAACTGCGCTCGTGATAGTCGGAGTATCGGCCGATAAGCTCGGGACCCGTAACGAGGCCCTTCTCGATCACGACGTCGGCGAGGGCACGAAGCCGGACACGTAAGAATGCGATCGTATCGAGCATGTTGCCGAACATCTCGATCCCGACGGTTTCCGATTCTTCGATCGCCGGCAGTTCATCGTCGAGGTTCGAGGGGGGCGCGGGATGCTCGAGGGCGAGGATCCGCAGCTCACCGAGCGTCGTAAACGTCTTGCCGAACGCGCCCCACGTAAGCGTCCCGTCGGCGGCGACGGAATAGCTATAATTTTGGCCGCCCAGGAGAAACGTCGCGAGCTCGGCGTCCTCGGGCCCCATGATGTATTCGTCTGCGAGCAAGATGCTGCGGCGTGCGGCACTTTGAGAAATGCTGATCGGCCGATCGTCCAAGACGCGGCTCCTTCTCCAACCGGAATGCGAGTGACGAACGCTAGGTGGGCTCGGGTTCGGCTCGCATTTCGGACACCCTTGATTTCATGGAGCCCGCCTCTAGAGAGTGACGGGGTTAGCCTTCTCCGGGTCGATACCGAAGTCGCTAAGGGCTTTAGCCACCACCTCCCGCGGAATCGACCCTTCCGCCGCGAGCGAGTGCAGCGCCGCCAGAGCGATGTAGCGGCGATCGACTTCGAAAAACTCGCGCAACTTGCGCCGGAAGTCGCTGCGACCGTAGCCGTCCGTGCCGAGCACGTGGTATCGCCGCGGAACGAAGGGGCGAATGCCGTCCGCGAAGCTCTTCATGTAGTCGCTTGCGGCGATGACGGGCCCGGAGCGCGGGCCGAGCGCGGCCGTCACGTAGGGCACGCGCGGTTCGGCCTGCGGATGCAGCATGTTCCAACGCTCGATCGCGAGCCCTTCGCGCCGTAATTCGTTGAAGCTCGTCGCGCTCCACACGTCGGCCGCCACGCCGTAGTCGCTCGCGAGGATATCGGCGGCCGCGATCACTTCGCGCAGGATCGTGCCCGAGCCGAGCAACTGCACGAAGGGCGACTTTTTCGACGCGGGGACGCCCGGACGCAGCAGATACATGCCCTTGATGATGCCGTCTTCTGCGCCCGCGGGCATCGCCGGATGAACGTAATTTTCGTTCATCACCGTAATATAGTAATAGACGTCTTCTTGCTCCGCGACCATGCGCCGCAAGCCGTCGCGCACGATGACGGCGAGTTCGTAGCCGAACGTCGGATCGTACGAGACGCAATTCGGAATGAACGACGCGAAGAGTTGACTGTGGCCGTCTTCGTGTTGCAGACCCTCGCCGTTGAGCGTCGTGCGACCGGCCGTCCCGCCGATAAGGAATCCGCGGCTGCGCATATCGCCCGCCGCCCACGCGAGATCTCCGATGCGCTGAAACCCGAACATCGAATAAAAGATGTAGATGGGAATCATCAATTCGTCGTTCGTGGAATAACTCGTCGCCGCGGCGATCCACGAACACATCGCACCCGCTTCGTTGATGCCTTCTTGCAGGATCTGGCCTTTAACGTCTTCGCGATAATACATGAGCTGCGCGGAGTCTTGCGGTTTATAGAGCTGCCCGACGGGCGAATAGATGCCGAGCTGTCGGAACATGCCTTCCATACCGAACGTGCGCGATTCGTCCGCGACGATCGGCACGACGCGACTGCCGAGCGTCTTATCGCGAATGAGCGTCGAGAGCAGCCGCGTAAACGCCATCGTGGTCGAGATCTCGCGCTCGCCCGTATCCTTGAGCTGTGCGTCGAACGCCGAAAGTTCGGGCACGGCGAACTGCTTCGACTTACGCCGCCGCTGCGGTACGTAGCCGAGTGCCTGCGTGCGTTCGCGCAGATACTGTGCTTCGGGGCTGTCGTCGGGCGGCCGATAGAACGGCACGTTCGGCAGTTCGCTATCCGAGATGGGAATCGTGAACCGATCGCGGAACTGCCGCATCGCGCGCACGTCGATATGTTTCTGCTGATGCGCGATATTCTGCGCTTCGCCAGACGACCCCATACCGTAGCCTTTAATCGTCTTCGCTAAAACGACGGTCGGCTGACCCGTGTGGGAGGTTGCCGCGGCATACGCCGCATACATCTTGCGCGCGTCGTGGCCGCCGCGCTTGAGCGCCCAAATCTGTTCGTCCGTCCAATCCGCAACGAGCGCCGCCGTTTCGGGATAACGTCCGAAGAAGTGCTCGCGCACGTATGCGCCGTCGTTAGCTTTGAACGTTTGGAAATCGCCGTCGACGCACTCGTTCATCAGTTGCACGAGCTTGCCGCTGCGATCGCGTTCGAGCAAGCCGTCCCAGCCCCGACCCCAAACGACTTTAATGACGTTCCAGCCCGAACCGCGAAACTCGCGTTCGAGTTCTTGGATGATCTTGCCGTTACCGCGCACCGGGCCGTCGAGCCGTTGCAAGTTGCAATTCACGACGAAGATGAGATTGTCGAGCTCTTCGCGCGCCGCAACGGAAATCGCGCCGAGGGATTCGGGCTCGTCGACTTCACCGTCACCGAGGAAGCACCATACTTTGCGCCCCGCCGTATCGGCGATGCCGCGATTGTGCAGATACTTGAGGACCCTTGCTTGATAGATCGCCTGAATGGGACCCAGCCCCATCGAGACGGG